>DATHJY010000004.1 GCA_035489575.1 Verrucomicrobiia bacterium | reverse complement strand
AAGATTGAAGCGACCTTCGACTACCTCAAGGAGCACATGCACCTGGTTAGCTCGTTCCCGAGGAGCGTGAACGGCTACGCCGTTCACTACCTACGGACGCTGCTCGGTTACCAGATGGGGAGGGTTTCGTGATTCACGGCTAAGTGTATTGCTTTTTACAATAAAAATGTTATAGTTTTTTAATTAAAGTCTGGGCGCAGGAAGTATTTATGTCTAATGGTGAGTTTGCGGCGAATCTAGAACAGGACCCGACTGGTATTGGACGGGCGGTGAGCGATGTCGCAACGGCCTGGGATGCCCGGATCGCTCAAGAGATAGCCCGCCAAAGTGCTATTTTTGCCCTGCGCGGCGCTGGCTCAACCAACGGCATTGACCCTGAAGCAGCGTCAAACGCCCTTGATATATTGGTCCCCCGCATTGAAGAGCAAATGCAGAACCGACCGGTGGCCATCATGTATGACGGAGACCCACCTAATCCTGAAAAACCGGACATAGGCCAGATAGCCAGCGAGCTCAGGCGTCGGTTCGATGGCAGAGCCAGCTTCTTGGCCGCACAAAGAACTGACTGGTACGGACCTGCCTTCCCTGGCGCCAATCTGACAAATCGTACCGGTCAGCCATTTGAAACCTTTGTTTTTCCTCCAGATACGTATAAAGGCGACCATAATCGGTTCACCCAATCTGGACAGTTAGCAGCGTACGAAGGCTACGGACAAATATATGTTGGGGCCGCTGGTATGCTAGCCACCGAACAGATGCTTGGTTATCTCGACCAAGTCCCACCCGAGGGCCGGGTAAATATTTTGGTGGTTCGAGCGCTTATCAACCAAGCCCTTGATGTGGAAATAGGTGAAAAACTAGCCCAGGCCACAACCGATGCCCAGCGAGCAAAATTCGCCGCTATGCAAGAACAGAGACGATCACTATTCGGCTCGCAGTGGAATAATAATGGCGAGTTCAATATCTCTATCCTAGAGGCCATGAAGCATGAGGCAGATACGCACGAGTTGGTCGTCTTATGGGATGGCCCAGAACAAGTCGATATCGTTAACTGCGCAAAGATCGACTTGGAATCTGACGAAGTCAATGAGCTATTTGGTAGTGCTGGTCATTTTGTGAGAACCAAGCCCATCACCGCCCGCCAGGTCCCAGCCGGGACCACCGAATTAGTTATTGTTAAGTCCGGAGCAACCCGGGATACGGCCAATGGTGGAGACTGGGTATGCACCAGCGTTGGCACAAAAGAAGAGTACGTGGTGCGTGCTGATCAGTTTGGCGACATTTGGGAGCATGAAGAAGGCACAGACAACACCTTTAAGCCCAGGCATGACCCGCGCAAACTGGTGAAGCTCGACCGAGATGTGATATTCATGGCCGCCTGGGGCGAAAAGCAAGCCATAAGAAAGGGCGGCTACTTGATGGAGCGCACCATCAGAAGTGGCCCCAACGCCGGAAAGACCGAGCGCTACGGCATTGCCCAAAAAGATGTCGACGGCGATTTTGTACCCGCCTAATGGTCGCTAGGCAGCCTGATTAAGCTAGTCGCCTACTGAAAGCGCCTTTCTGCTTCCGATAGCACCGTGCGGTAACAATAACCGTTGTGTCTATCTGTAAATGCGCTACTATGGTGGATGATAGTCAGTGTAAGGAGAAACAATGGACATACAGCAGATTCGTGGTCGGCAAATTATTGACTCGAGGGGCAACCCGACTGTCGAAGCAGACGTAACTTTGACAAATGGTGTCATGGGAAGAGCCGCTGTACCTTCTGGCGCCTCTACCGGCAGTAACGAAGCTGTTGAATTACGTGACGATGACACCAGCAAATATGGTGGCAAAGGTGTCAGCAAGGCCGTTGAGCACGTAAATGGTACCATTGCCCAGGCCCTGAAGGGACATGATGTAACAGATCAACGCGGCATTGATACAAAGCTTATCGAACTAGACGGCACCCCCAATAAAGGCAAGCTAGGAGCCAACGCCCTGCTGGCCGTCTCGCTCGCAGCAGCTAAGGCCGCAGCACTTGCCCAAAACAAACCCTTGTATGAATATTTGGGGAGCCTTGCACCGTACAAAACTGAGTACAGCCTGCCCGTCCCCATGATGAACATCATTAACGGTGGCAAACATGCCGCTAATTCTACTGACATTCAGGAATTTATGATTATGCCGGTAGGTGCGCCTAGCTTTAGTGATGCACTGCGCATGGGTACAGAAGTCTTTCATGAATTGGGTAAGGTGCTCAAACAGAAAGGCTATGGCACGACTGTCGGTGACGAGGGCGGCTATGCCCCGCACGTCAAAGATGGCAATAAAGAAGCCCTGGAGCTGATAAGTCAAGCGGTACAACAGGCTGGCTATGAGCTGGGTGAGGATATTGTACTGGCCCTGGATGTGGCTGCTTCTGAGCTGTACGAAAACGAGGCCTATCAGCTTGCCACCGAGGACCGATCTCTGACATCAGACGAGATGGTTGCCTGGCTCGGAGAGCTCGCCCAAGCCTACCCCATTACATCTATCGAAGACGGGCTGGATGAGCAAGATTGGCTGTCCTGGACCAAACTGACGAGCCTGGTTGGTGACAAGGTGCAGATTGTCGGCGACGACTTGCTGGTAACCAATGTCACCTTCTTACAGCGTGGTATTCAGGAAAAAGCCGCCAATGCTATCTTGATCAAGCTCAATCAAATTGGAACGCTGAGCGAAACCATAGACGCTGTGGCAATGGCCCATGAAGCTGGCTGGCGAGCTGTTATATCTCATCGTTCGGGCGAGACCGAAGACACCACCATAGCCCACCTGGCCGTTGGGCTGGGCACTGGCCAGATAAAGACCGGTTCGCTGTCACGCACTGACCGCATAGCCAAATACAACGAGCTGCTACGCATCGAAGAAATGCTGGGTACAAACGCGAAGTACGCGGGACCAGAAGGACTCAGGGGTTAGTCATGGCATACTTGGTACTTGTCCGTCACGGACAATCAGAGTGGAATCTTTTGGGTCAATGGACCGGACTCACTGACGTGGCCCTGACCGATAAAGGGCGCGAAGAAGCACGAGAAGCTGGCAAACTGCTAGAGAGCATAGATATCCACCGTGCCTACTCCTCTCCGTTGCAACGCGCCAAACATACCCTAGATGAAGTACTGGACGGCCTAGGCCTATCACATATCGAACGCAGTGAGCATACCGAGATCAACGAGCGTGACTATGGTGACCTGACGGGCAAAAACAAGTGGCAAGTCAAAGAAGAGCACGGCGAAGAGCAGTTCATGAAGTGGCGCCGCAGCTGGGACCACCCGGTGCCCGGAGGCGAGACCCTGAAAGATGTGTCTGACCGCGTACTGCCCTTCTATGAACAGCACGCCCTGAACGACCTCAAGAACGGCAAGAACGTTATCGTAGCTGCGCACGGCAACTCTTTGCGAGCACTGATGAAGCATCTTGAAGAAGTGAGCGACGATAAGTCCCACGAAGTAGAGATCAAGACGGGCGAAGTTCACATGTATGAGATTGATGACACCGGCAAGGTCTTGAGTAAGGTTGTTCTGGGCGGCAACGCTGCTGACCAATAAAGAGTTATGCTTGCTTGGCAAGCCGAGCAAGTTTTTCGCGGTATGCCCGTTGATTGAAGCGCCCCGGATAATCCAATAGCTCTGTGTTCAGCACATTGAACCCTGCTTGGCGCAAGGGTTCGGCGGCAACGTCGAATACATTGGATTTTATGAGGATGATCTTGGTGTTCTTGTCGGCTAATTGCTGCACACGTTTTATGAGCTCAGGCAGTGCTTGGGCAATCTTGTCCTGTCGCTGTTGCTTGGTCACCTCGTGAGGCTGTGACTCTTCCAAAGCTTCTATCATGTACCACCCGTTGTCCTGGAAACGGCGGAGCCACTGCTCTTTTGCCGGTTCTATCTGGGATTCGGTCATGTCTGCCGTTTCTGGGTACAGGGCTTTGATAGTGTTCACAAAAACCCTATCATCACGCCGTACCTGATCTGTTCTATAAAAGTGCCGGCTACTTGCTGTATGCGCAGCCGGCGGTGGAGATTCGGCAATAAGCAGTACCTTCACCCGAGACGGGAGATAGCTGCGACGGAGCTTGTCGTATTCGGACATACACCTATGGCCCCGTTGGGCTGGGTGCTGCTGGCAGACTGATGTACTGAGTGGAAGGCTTCTTCTCTTTGAGGTCGTTCACGTAGGTGTTGATATCTTTAAAGTTGAATAACATATGCGCACCGCGGATTTTGTCACCCTGAGCTTCGATATTCTTAAGAATCTCTAGACTGTATCCGGTATTGATAAGCTCTGAGGCCTGGCCAGGCGCAAGCTTGAAAAGCGCGTCTGTTGTCTGGGCGCTCAGGTTGCGATCGGTGCGATCGACAGGATAGCCAAATTCCCCACCGGTGTCCTTGGTCTTGGGGTCGTCTGAGTACTTCTTTGCTAGTGCGGCAAAATCGCCACCTGCCTTGACCTCTGCCAGAGCCATCTCTGCTCGGGTATGTGTGTCTGTATCGAGTGTTGAGGCAACCTTTTGGGCAAGGAGCTCTTGGCGCAGACTTCGCTTGAAGTCGTCGACAGACCACCCCCAGTAATCACGCAGTACATCTTCGAACACTTTGTCGTTACCACCCAGACGATTCTGATTGCGCACTAGGGTAATCTGATCGTTCACTTCTTGACTACTGACACTTACGTTGTGCTGCTTGGCGAGCTGTTTAACATAGGCATCGCTGATGACTTTATCTAATGCCCGTCGCTTGAAGTCATTCAGCTGTGGCGTATTCTTGGGGTCAGAGAAGTCGGTATCTAGCTGATTCTCGTAGTAGTGAGTGTAGTGCCGCAGCTCAAACAAATAATTTTCGTATGCTACAAACCGACCACCCGTGCGGGCGATAGGAAATGGCATAACCTGTGACACTCGGTATAAGAAGGTAGAGCTAGTCTGAAATTTGTAGAGTGCCAATGTGCAATAGGTAAAGAAAAATACGATGGTAACGATAAAGAGCACTGTAGAGATAAGCACTATACGGTGCTTGGAATGTTGCAGTGGATAGATATACTTACGGGCGCTGCCCAGTACCTCTTCGCGGTGCGCAGCAACTGTCTCATTGGTAATACGCGGAACGCTCTCACGTACCTCTGGCTCTGATGTGCGCCGCGGGCGCTTTGAAAGTAGTTTCTTAAGCTTCTTCCGCTTCAATGTCTGGTGCTTCCTCTTCTTGCTGTGCCATCTGGTCCGGCGTAACGCCGTGATCTTTCAGGATGGTCAGCAGTTGTTTGTATATCTTTGCGGGGTGATGAATATCATGCACCACCAAGTCACCCATATACGTTTGCACGAGTATTGTACCATAACCAAGTAGCGTCGCCTGGAGCCCTGCTACCTCATAGTTAAGGCTCTGTATTTTACTGAGCCCTAAATCGACAATACTGCGATGGAACAAACCCCGCTGAGTGATCTGGATGAGGCGTTGATCTGTCACGATAAACACACTGTAATGCCAGTTGATCCATGCAGGCAGAAATATGAGTCCCCCTAGGACAAAGCCGCCTACGAGCCCACCAAAGAACCAGCCAAATCCAAGCGCCGGAAAAGCTGCAGCAGGTATAACCCCCAAGAGAGGGCCAAGCATGCCAAACACCAGTCCCTTGCGCATAACAATGGGGTGCTTGCGAAAAACGAGCTGTACTTCTTCGTCGTCTAACTGGTCCTCGAAGTGTTTTTCTTTTGGCTCTGTATTTTCATCGGACATAAGTCCATTTTAACAGAATGCACGTCCGGCTACGCAGCGAGTGCGAGTATTGATCGAATAACCTGCCTGTGACCCTCTATAACATCTGGGCTGCCGATAGCTTCGAAGTCCCCGGGGGTTAGCTCGGTGACAATCAGAAGCTCTTGGTCGGATGGCATGGATTCGAATGCCGCCTCTAGGGCATGTCCGTGATGAGTTTTGTGCAGCCCTCCCTCTAGGGCGGCCTGGAGAGATCTTGGGTCGTTGGTAAGATTGAGATGCACCTCGTTCAAGACCGCACGACTGCCAAGCACCTGAATCATCCCCTCGGGATCGTTAAATCGCATACCATGTCGGGCTTCGAACCCATGCTTTGTATCCCACACGGCGCCTCCGAACCCAAACTCTTGCTGGCGCACCAACATATCATCGATCATCATGTCTGCGTTACGCGACACGACCCCCCAAGCAGTTAGAGTCTCGACCGTAGGCTGGTGTCTTAGCTCTGCAAATCGAGACGTCCACTCCTGATACGGGATATCGAACCGTCGCTTTTCGGGGGGCTGCTGCTGATTGGGGTAAGCCACAAGTGGTAAGAGCCTCCCGGCGCCCTTCTGCACAGATTCAAGCCTCTGAAGAGAGCCGTCTATATGAGGAACGATAAGCGCCCTCCCAAGGGCCTGAGCAACCTCTTGTGCCCGAGTTGGCATGTTACCCCAGCCTTCCCATGGGGTGCGTAACCGACCTACTATCTCGCCTACACTGGTTGAGCGCCAAGATTGGTGTAGCGAGCCAATATCCTGGTCGGCGGCCAGAGCTGCACCAACGTTTTCTATAAGGCTACGAGAACTCCGCACGTCCAGCCACTCGAAGCCGCCCCCCTGATAATCAACCGAGTCAGCCAGTTCGTCCCCATACTTATAACCGGTGGCCTTTAAAAAATCCTGGTGTTCGGCCACACCGCCAAATACAACAATATCCGGTGGCATAGCGAGGTTGGCGGTAGCAATAGTAAGTTCGGCCATGGTATATTTCTATACTTCTTTGCGTGAAGCGACTGTTAGAAAACTACCAATTGCTTAGCTTGTACCGTTCGAGACATCTGATAAGATACAGACAGCATGTGGCCCGGTAGCTCAGCTGGATAGAGCGCCGCCGTCCTAAGGCGGGCGTCGGGGGTTCGAATCCCTCCCGGGTCACCAATTTAAAAACCCAACTTTTAGTTGGGTTTTTAAATTGGGACCGCGGCGAGGGATTCGAACGGGACAGCCCTTGACGGCTCCCACAAATATTCGCCTTTGGCGAATTTCGCGGGCCCGCCTCAGCTCGGTGGCTTCGCCATCCGGGCTTCCGGCCTTGCGAAATGCCATCGGGCATTTCTCACCCCGGACCCGTAGCCCCAAAGACGCCTGATGGCATGTTTGGGGTCGAATAGGCCAGCGCATTTTGCGCTCGGCCCGAGGCGAATCCCTCCGAAGAGGGCTAGTTCTGCTAGCAACCCTCCCGAAACCGACAGAACATCCTACTTCTTAGGAGCTGGCTGTGTAAACCGCTGGTGCACGCTTTCGTAATCGTAGAGTTCGATGTCTGCAAACCAGTGATTGATCTCGGCAGTGGCTTCTTTGGTATCGGCCGAAGCGTGAATGATGTTAGCGACCCCCTTACCAACTGTGGATGCTTGGCCGTAAGAAACGTGTGCATAGTCGCCCCGGATTGTTCCTGGCTGCGCACTCTTGGGCTCGGTGCCCCCAACCATTTTGCGAACAAGCTCCACGGCATCTACACCCTCGAGAACCATGGCTACCACTGGCCCTTCCAACATTGAGGCAAGCGTGCTCTCAAATATGGTTTCTCCCTTGCGAGTTTTGAGTGTTCCGATTCCCTCGTAATGCCTAAAGTAGTGTTCGTAATCTGGCTGCAACATTTTGGCCCCGACTATCTTGAGCCCTACCTTTTCAAACCGCGACAGAATCTCACCGACTAGGCCGCGCATTACTGCGTCGGGTTTAAAGATAACCAGCGTTTTTTCCACGTATGTATTTCCTTCTTATTAATTTGTACAAGTATAACAAAAGAACTCTTCTCTGTAATGTCGTACAATACAGTCATGCAATTTGCTAAAGCTAAAACTGATTTTTTGGAATACCTAGAGATCGAACAAAATCGTTCGCAAAAAACCATCGCCAATTACGACCACTACCTCACCCGGTTGGTTGATTACGCAGGCGACCTGACTATCAAAGATATCGACCAAGAGCTGATTCGCAAATGGCGCCTGTGGCTGAATCGGCTGGGAACCAATACGAGCGACGAGCTACAAAAGTCCACACAAAACTATCACCTGATTGCACTGCGCAGTTTCTTGAAGTTTTGTGCCAAGCGCAATATCCCGGCTCTTCCAGCAGACAAAATCGAGCTGTCCCGTACCCAGCGCAAGCAAGTGACCTTTTTAACGCCCGAGGAAGTTGAGCGTCTTTTTGCTCAACCAGACACTGCTACCCCCCCAGGCCTCCGCGATCGAGCCATCCTTGAGCTACTTTTTTCATCCGGCTTGCGCGTATCTGAACTAGTGGGATTGGACAGAGATCATATTAATCTGAAGCGACGCGAATTTATGGTACGTGGTAAGGGTCAGAAAGACCGTCCCATCTTTATTAGCCCAGAGGCAGCCGATTGGATACAAAAATATATCGATAAGCGTGATGACAACACGAGGCCACTTTTTGTTCGATATAGCGGGAGTAAAAAAGTTGACCTGACGGGCAATTTTCATAGGCTGACCGCACGAAGCATTCAACGCATGGTGGCCCGGTATGCCCTGCTGGCTGGCATCACCAAGCACGTCAGTCCCCACACGCTTCGTCATTCGTTTGCTACGGATCTGCTCATGAATGGAGCGGACTTACGCTCTGTTCAGGCTATGCTGGGCCACAGCAATATTGCCACCACTCAGATTTATACCCACGTGACCGACCCACACCTGCGTGCCGTACACGAAAAATTTCACCATAAGAAATCGGACTAAATAGTTACTGCTGAGGATCGCACTCGGCATAGCCGTTGAACCCAGGGAACCACACCACTCCAACTGTCGGCGGAGAGAGCGTGATGCGCTTGCACACGGTTCGTGCTGACTGCACGGCAAACTCTGGATCACGGTCGCCTGCTGGGCTTATGGGGACAGAAACCTTGACCCGCCGCAGCACGTCAACAGAACGCCCAGTCACATCAACCTCGGCCTGCGCCCCAACCAGGTCAAGCGCGGTGCCACTGGCAGAGAAGGCTCGGACCCTTACCTTGGTAGACTTGTAGATTGATCGAAGGCGCAAATAGCCCTGGGTAGAATCCAATCCTGTGAGACGGACCGTACACCTGAAGTCACGAGTGGCAACAATCGAACAGTCTGCTGTATGGACAATACCCTGGTTGTTCGCTGTTGCACTGGCAAACGGCAGCGCAAGAGCACCGCCGCTCTGAACCGGTCGCACAAATGCTACTGCACGATTAGTGTTGGTCAACTGAGCACGTCCAACCACCGCAGGAACCGATGGGCCCGCAAACTGTACATACTCTAAGCGCAGCATACCTATCTGACAGTTAGGGTCTAGCCGCCCGGGCAGCTGAGAAACTGGGGCCGTAGAATTGCAACCCGTGAGCTGGGCCGCGGCCTTGCCAATAGTCTGGTCCTCGAAGGTGATGTCGAGAGTCTCGATTGAGTTACCGGCAGAGGGCTGTATGGGCAGCGTAACTGACCTATCAAGAGGAACACCCGGATAGTTCAAGACAGGCAGCGTGGTATCCACCAGCACACAGCTGTAAGAAATACCGGGATCAATGGTATTTGTCAGCCCGGCATCCGTAATGAATGCGTCACAATTTGTAGAATAGTCGTTGGTAAGTAGCGCCGGATTGGTGGCAGCCGCATTTCCGAGCGCCTCGCGAGCATCGTTGACACCACTTTCGGCTGCATAGAAAGCCTGGGTACTCAACTGACGATCGGCTGCTTGCTGCTGCTCCCTGCGGACCATTTTGGCGAAGGCTAGAACAATAAGACTGAGCAAGATCATAATGATCATTACTACCATAAAGGCAACGAGACCAGATTGGTTATGGTGCAGGCTTTTGGGGCGAATCATACTCATGGTTATTTTACCCTCTTTTGTACGACTGTGTTAAGTTCTGATGTGGCGCAAAACTGAGAACCTCTATCGTTTCGACATTCAATGGGTGCATCTGACCCGTTTATTTGGCCATCACCATTTCGGTCCGTAAATACCGAGGTATCACCATACCCCACGCCAACCTGGACATCATAGAGGTCCGAGGTGCCCACGCGAGTTATCGACAGGGCTGTCAGCCGCATGCGGTCTGGCACTAGCTCGCGTCCCGTGGCATCGGCGTTAGCTAGCGGCTGTGCGGTGGCACCACAAGCAACGTTATCGCGAACGACCATAGCATGTCGGGCCTGCGGCGCAATGGGCGACTGAGCCACCTGGCGATACGGCAAGTAGCTAAACTCTCGGCCACCTATGCAACGTCCCTGAGTTGTGTCCAGGGCTTGAGCCATAACCACGCTGTCCCCGCCAAACTGGATAGACTGCCCAATCTCGTCACTAATGGTCCGGGCTACTTCCTGAGTACGAGCCAAGCCAATACCTTTGTAATACGTCCGGCTGATCTGAAGAATGCCATAGGTCATGATCAGCAAAATAACCGAGAACACACTAGTGGCTATCATGAGCTCTACAATGGTAAAGCCTTTTTGGCGTAACTGTTTACTCATCGTATACCCTATACACCATTTGTATTTGATCTGAACCGCCGCCACCAACCCGGTCCCACACAGCTGTGGCCATAAAGGTATTAGGCGCCGTGCGATTTAGTGATAAGGCATAGCGCCCACCAACACCCTGCCGACAGGCGGGATTAGTGCTGGCCACTAAGTCTTGCCTGACAGTTGGGGTAGCCACGGTCACAATACAGAAAGGATTAGTGCCGGTAAAAATATTGATACCAGAGGTGTCTTTGGCCCCTTCCTTGAGTCTTTCCAGCTGCCCACCTAGCAATTTCAGAGCCTCACCGCGCTCTTGGCTGCGGCGCGTACCAGCCAGAGAGTTCTTAGAAGAAGCATAGGCACCGCCCAGTACCGCAGTGGCAACCGCAATTGCCAATAACACCTCTACGATTGTATCGCCGCGTGATCCAAGCCGTTTAACACTTATCATTAAATATCTCCAAATCTGTTGTCAGCTGTTGGCCATCGCCACCAATCTTTAACACTGCATGCTGGTTACTGCTGTCGCTATTCATACAAATTACAACGCTGCCCTTTAGTGCTTCAATGAAAAATTTAATTAGATCATTATCGCTATAGTTGAGCGTATCGTCTATGTGCTGAACCAGATCATTTTCAGAAATATTGGAAGGTGCGCTGTCGCCATTTAGCGGCACCATGTATACGCTTAATGCGCCTGGTCTTATGGTATCGATAGCACCCCCAGTGTACGACCCAAGTGTGCTGAAAAATCCGATGCCATCAATATCCTGCTTAGTTCCACCACGATCATAAGTCATGCGAGCAATCGTAACCCCAACCGGTAAACGATCTTTATCTGTCAGATCCACATCTGGACTACTCGGAGGAGCGATAGCGATAGGCTGCGATTCTGCAAAGCTAGTAGCTAGTTTGCTACTACCCGCTATCTGCCGCAAGCCAACTATAGGATAGACTGCGTAGTTATCAGGATCACCGGCTATCGAGGGCTGCAATACCTTACCAATATATATACAGGCAGTATTGGTACCGATGGTATCAATATTAGGGGCAATCGCCGTGATCTGCGGCTTGCCACCCCCAAGCGTGCAACGGAAACTGCCATCGCTACCCGGAAAACCAGTAGCAACATCGTTGATAATATCCTGAACGCGTGACTCCATGTCCCGGGCCGAGGTAGTAAACTGTGTCTTGCCCTGTTGGCCCTGGAAGCTAATGACAACCATGACGAACAAGGCCGATGTAATGGCTAAAAATATCATGACTTCTACAACGGTATAGCCATGGCCAAAACTTAGTGCATGGTGTCCCCTGCCACCCATCTTCATGTCACCAAGTATATAGCATAAGCACTAAAACTGACAGGTGTTTGGAGTCACTTTTTTTGCATAATACCGTTAGTAAAAAGAGCGTAAAGATGATATAGTTGCCTATCGACAATGTTTGAGTAGTATCAAGTACCAGAGGAAATGGCCATAGTCCACAATTCTCGCATTGCACGTTAACAATTTGCTAGTTCTCTTTCCTACAACTTCCTTTAGGAGGAACGTTGACCCGCACACGGGTAAGATTGGTTGCTCTTGCGGCAACCGTGCTATTTGCAACCGTCAGCTGTCGAGAACTCCCGAGCCACGACGAGAACGGCCCCAGTGCCTATATCGACATTCTGGCAGTTGGTGACAGCTACACAGCCGGGAACAACGCGACGAGCGATGGCTCTGATGGTTACTACAACAGTGACAAAAGCCCGGACGACCCCCGCAACATCTCACTGGTCCGTCAGCGACCGACCACCAGCCCCAGTGATCCCGACCCGGACCGGGGCTGCTACCGCAACCACAACAATTACAGCGAGGTGCTGTACCGGTTGCTTGGGAGCAGTGGTGCGTATGTTAACGCAGCGTGCACCGGTGACATCACCGAGAACATCACCGGTACCAATGGGAACCCGCCTCAGATAGATGGTTTTACACCCGAACAGCGGGCCGAGGTGGATCTGATCACCCTCAGCATTGGGGGCAATGACCTGGGGTTTGCCTCCATGCTCGTGCACTGCTACTTGGTTCCCTTCGGACCAAGTTGTGACGCGGATTTTGACGCTGCCGAGGCCATGATGGACTCGCCCGGACAGTACAGCGTCATCCAGGCTCGCATGCTGGCGGCACTGAACAAGCTCAAGAACGAGTTCCCCGGCACCAAGATCGTGCTGGTGGGCTATCCGTTGTTCTCAGAGGAAGACGAAGCGTCTATTCCCTGTCCGGGATGCGGCGGAGCCATCTATCCTGGTCAACGTCTGGAGGCTGGTCTGAATCTGCTCAATGCCGAACAGCAGGAGCTGATCGACAATCTCAACATTTCCAGCTCTGGCCGCTTTGGCTTCTTGCCGTTGCACACCCAGAACAACGATGGGATCTACGACGGTCACGGCATCAGCGGTAGCGCTGAGCCTTGGATCCGTTCGCCGGGTTCTTCGGTGTATCGCCACGAGTGGTTCCACCCAAGTGCTGCAGGCCACGCCGCTACTGCCCAAGAGCTGTACCAGTTGCCCGTCGTTCAGCAGCTACTGAACGATCGTATCAGGGCGGACTACCCCAAGATGTCGTTGACCAAGGTCGACGACCAGTGGTACGCGCTGGACAGCACCGGCAAGCTGTGGAAGGTGACGGCCGACTTTGCCAGGTGTCAGCAGCCCAACGGGCAGTACAAGCTGATCTCGTGGAAGAACCCCAGCCAGGTCTTCGACGCCGCAACCAACGCAGCGCCCTACCCTGACCTGCCAGGCCAACCCGGATGCAACCTGAGCGTTCCGCGAGCCGGTGACATCCTGGACGGATCATTAGGATCAGGGTGGTCACCCTATGACTACGAAAATTCGTGGGTCATAAGCTACGGGCCGAATGGCGAGAAGTATCGAACACGGATCTGGTGGCACGACGGAGACCCCAACCACGTACCAAGCGCAAACTGTTTTGCGGGTCGAGGTGCGAAGGTCTTTACGGTTCCAGCGCAAGCGCTGGAGGAGTACCAGGACACAGGGGGTGTAGTGTACGACGATGACTGCTCCTGGACAATTGGCGCGGCCTATGACGACCACGGCAATCTGTGGCTCCACCGGACCAGGGGCGCACCGCAATACTCTGCATCAGACGGCGCAACCTACGCCTATACCCTGACCCTCATAACAGATCCATGGATGTTGGACTGCTGGCAGAACCCGCCTCCTGGCCTCGACTATGTAGGCTGGAGAATTGCCCCTGGTCACTATTCCGATGAAAGGATCGAAGGAGCTCGTCAGTTAGGGTTGTTGCGATATGACGGCTACGAAGATGCAAGGTGCATCAGATAGGGATAGCTAGTTAGTAACCGTCGGAAATCCCGGCGTCAGATGAGAGGTTTGGTCGATTTAATCGCCCGAACAGCCCCACTCATCTGCTTTACCGGAGTTCATCCCACCCTGAGGGGTGGATTGCGGTAAGGCAACGCTGTAAAAACTGACAAGTGCTCACTCCACTTCTTTGGATAAGAAATGTGTGAGCCTACCCTTTCTAGTCAGTCCCCCAAATCAAATACGCAACCAGAGCAGCGATAAAAGTAATTGCTGGGCTCAGAATAAGCAAAGCCCACCCAATCCTTCTCGTAAACTCATCTGCATTCTTATCATTCTTAATACCATGCCAGATAAGTAGCGGTACGTTAACAGCCCCTAAGACGATATAGAGAATGACAGTAGCCGGCACAGTAATGAGACCACTCATTGGCACTCCGCCGTCCGATCTCCAGAAAAAATAAATTAAGGGTATACAAAGCATCTGCAACGCGAAAATAACAACCACAACCCCGGTCAAATAAGCCATATATACTTCTTTGGTAAGCGTGGAATTCTTTTGCTTAGCAGCCATACCTAAAACTATAGCAAAAGACATAGCCTAAAGGTTACATTTCTATAGGAACATACTCGTGTACCAGTCGGCTATTCTGTCGCCGTAGGTATAGACAACGACAGTTGCCGCTAGCAAAAATGGACCAAATGGTATGCGGCTAGTGGCCTTGAGCGACTTGCGAGCAATGAGCGGCAAAGATACCAGACTGCCCAGGCAAGAGGCTAGGAAGATAACCAGCAGGCTTGCTACTGGGCCGCCCACCAGCGGACCTATCATGAAAGCTAGTTTGACATCACCGCCACCGATCCACTTGCCCCCGGATATCTGGAACAAGGCATAGAATAGCCCCCCAATGACCAGGAAGCCCCAGAAGGCTCCGGCAACAGCACTCTGCAGGTCTTGGTAGGCCGCCGCCTTTACCAGCACCTGCACCACCGCCAGGACGATAAGCGGGTACACCAGTCTGTTGGGTAGCTCCATCCAGCGTAAGTCATAGACGGCCAGGGCCATAAAGCCCACCAGAAATACCAGCCACAGTCCAAACGGCGTGATACCAGCACCGTCCCAACCGTAAGGCCAGGCCATATAAGAACCGATGAATGTCGCGGCCGTCAGGAGCTCTACGACCGGGTACTGCCAACTGACGGCCTTTTGGCAGTAGCGACAGCGACCGCGCAGACTGAGCCAGCTTACCACCGGCAACAGATCGTACCAGGCCAAGGTGTGATGGCAATGCACGCACATGGACCTCCCCTGTAGTATGGAGAGATCTTTTCTTTGTTTTTTACTAAGAGAGGTACGCGTTTCTTGTTGATGCAAGCGCCACACTAGCGCGTTTACAAAACTACCAAAACACAATCCTAGTAGCAGCAGGATCAAAAAAGTCATGGTTATTACTATACAAGAAGCCTGTAGCAAAAACAGTCCCACGTTAGTAGGACTGTTCGACTAGACTCACTGCTATCCTAGGAGGCTATACAACGGTTAACCGCGTTTTCAATCTGGAACATAACAGCAAACTCGCGTACACCGCCAGCTATGTCGTCATCGCCAGACGTATTACAAGTACGCTGGAAACCGATTGCCACTGTAGATGTTGTACCAGCTCCAAGTGCCACACCATCACTAAACGTACCGGAATAGGTCAATTGGCTCAGGGTGCCGGGCTGAATGTTGCCCGTCACTGAGTTGTTACATACAGCCTTGTTACCATTGTGGTTAGACAGACACTCAGTGATAGACGAAGCGAGGCGTGAAGCATCGTTGTTGCGTGCATTGTTGCGTGAATTACGCTGCAAAGCTGGAACTGCGAGGAAGACAATCAGCATGATCAAGCCAGCAATAGCCAGCACGATCAAGACTTCGATGATGGTGAAACCCTCTTTTTGTTTACTAAATTTTTGATACATAGCGTATTTGCCCCCCTAGGTACACTATTTATTGTTGCTCATGAACGGATAATAAACTGTTGGGTAAAAAAACACAAGCATTTTGTCGACCATTTAGCAGGGGCCGTGGAAAACTGCCACCCCTGTTAAAATTGACCCTAAACACTAATGCCTTTGCCTGCCAGGCTATAAATTGGTAACAGCACGGCAGCAACAATAATGAAGGCAATGACGCCCAGCAGAACCATCATGATGGGCTCGATAATAGTAGAAATGGTCTTTACCTGGTTGTCTACTTCTTTTTCATAGTAGTCGGCCGTTTTGGCTAGCATTTGCTCTATAGCACCGGACTGCTCACCAATACGAAGCATGTCTGGCACCAGAGTCAGGAAATTCGGGTCGTTGGTCAACGTTTCTGACAAGGCTTTGCCGCCTTTTACTTTCTCTATGGCCCGATGAAGCGAGGCCTCTATATGGAAGTTATTGATGCTGTCAGAGGTAATTTCGAGCACCTGAATGAGCGGTACGCCGCTAGAGACCAAGGTGGCGCCGGTACGCGCAAAACGAGCCATATACATCTTCATGAAGAGCGGCCCCAGTAGTGGCCCGTGCATTTTAACGCGGTCTACTACTCGCTTGCCCCCAAGCGTTCGAGCCCATCGGCTAAAGAAGAATCCGCCAATGATCGCGACAATAACGAGGATATACCAATACTTGGTCATCATGTCGGATATTAGCAGCATGGCACGCGTTACCAATGGCAGCTGCGCCCCGCTGCCAAGGCCGGCGTAGAGCTCTTTTACCTGAGGCATCACCGTGACCAGCATGAAGGTTACCACCGCGCCCATAACCACCAACACGATGATCGGATAGACCATGGCACCACGCACCTTGCTGATGAGCTCGGCGTCTTTTTCTTGCTGGGTGGCCAAGCGCTCCAGGGATTTGTCGAGCGTACCAGACACCTCGCCTGCGGCTACCAGGCTGATATAGATCTTGTTAAAAACGTTGGGGTATTTGCCCAGTGCCACGGACAGTGCTGACCCGGCCTCGATATCGCTGATAACCTCCATGATGACAATCTTGAAGGCTTTGTTCTGGGTCTGATTTGCCACAGTGCGTAGTGATTGCAGGAGCGGCAAGCCGGCATTTAGGAGTGTCGACATCTGGCGCGAGAACAAAATTTTGTCTTTGGCCCGTATGCGATTCTTGAACTTGGATAGCGGATTACCAAGCCCCCCTACCATCGGCTTGATCTCTATCGGAGATAGTCCTTGGTCGCGTAGCAGTTTGGCGGCAGCTTGCTCGCTGCTGGCCTGTACCTCGGCCGAGACTTTTTTGCCTGTCGCGGCATCGCGGGCAGTGTATTTATATGACAGCATAGTGTGTTATACCTGTTAGCTCCTCATCAACCTGTCTAATTCGTCTATATCTACTGCGATCATACGTGCTTCGTCGTAGGTAACCGTACCGTTGTGAATCATGCTAACCAGTGTCTTGTCCATGGACTGCATACCGAACTCGGCACCGGTCTGGATGACAGCCTCTAGCTGGTGACTCTTGCCTTCGCGGATAATATTGCGCACGGCTGGAGTCGCCACCAAAATCTCGGCTGCTGCAACGCGACCCCCGCCAATGGCCGGCATGAGCCGCTGCGCCACAATGGCCATGAGGATATTAGATAGCTGTGCACGGATCTGTGGCTGCTGGTGTGGCGGGAAAACGTCTATCATGCGGTCGATACTCTGGCTGGCACTGTTGGTGTGCAGAGTTGCAAACACCAAGTGGCCAGTCTCGGCGATGGTAATAGCGGCGGCAATGGTCTCTAGGTCACGCATCTCACCGATGAGCACGACATCTGGGTCTTGGCGGAGACTACTGCGCAGAGCAGCCGAGAATGAGTAGGTGTCATAGTGGACTTCGCGCTGTACAATGACCGACTTCTTAGAGGCATGAGTAAACTCGATAGGATCTTCGATGGTCACAATGTGTGCAGCACGTTCCATATTGATCTTATGTATCAGAGCTGCCAGGGTTGTGGATTTACCAGAGCCAGTTGGGCCAGTTACTAGCACCAAGCCCCGGGGGTAATCCGCAAATTTATTAACGATAGGTGGCAGACCCAGTTGTTCGGTGGTCAAGATTTCGTTTGGAATAAGACGCAAGGCGCTAGCCAGGTTGCCGCGCTCGTGGAAAGCGTTTACACGGAAACGGCCTAGATCACCAAAGGCGAAACTAAAGTCGAACTCTTTGTCCTTGAGCAAGATCTGTTTTTGGTCTTCGTCCAGAATAGCAAAAACAAGCGCTTCGACTGATTCTTCGGTCAGTATATCCGCTGAAGTTACCGGAAGTAGAGCGCCATCAACACGCAGCATTGGTGGCAGACCAACCTGCAAGTGAAGGTCAGACGCCTTCTTCTTTATAACTTCCTCTAGAAGTACTTCAATTCTTGGCTGTGCCATACCTAGTTTCCCACCTCTTTGGTTTATGCATTACCTGATGCAGCAACACGATTTACCTCTGTTAACGTTGTATATCCGGCCAAAGCTTTTAAGTAGCCATCCTCGCGCATGTTGATCATGCCTTGTTTGATTGCCATAGCTTGGATTTCTGAACTGGGTGCCTGTTTGAGTATCAGTTCCTGAATTTCTTCAGTTATGTTGAATACTTCATACAGGCCCATCCTACCGCTATAACCCCCTGGTGAGGAAGGACCGTCTACGCCCTTGTACAAAGTATAAGCGCTTTGGCCTTTCAGTGGCAAGCTATCATAGCCAATATCGTCGCTGACAGCCTTTACATCTGACGCTTTCTCGGGCAACAGGTGGCCTATGGTCTTATGGATGGCATCTGTTTCGGCGGCATCGCTTTGGTAGGACTCTTTGCCCTTATCGGGGATACGCCGGACGAGTCGCTGGCCAATGACTGTACGCACTGTAGAAGCGATGAGGAACGGTTCTATACCCATGTCTAGCAAGCGTGGCAAAATGCCAGCAGCACTATTGGTGTGAAGCGTGCTAAAGACCAAGTGTCCGGTCAGGGCGGCCTGCACGGCTAGCTGGGCGGTCTCTTTGTCACGGATCTCCCCCACCAACACCACGTTGGGATCCTGGCGCAGAATAGACCGCAGGCCCGAGGCAAACGTCAGCCCCACATCGGCATTGACCTGTATCTGGTTAACCCCTGCCATTTTGTACTCTACAGGATCTTCAAGAGTGACAATGTTGATACTGTCGTCCTTGATCTCTTGTAGCAAGGCATACATAGAGGTGGACTTGCCTGAACCGGTAGGTCCAGAGGTCAGGACCATGCCATTAGTCGACTTCAGACCTTCACGGATCAATCTGAGAGCGCGACCTTTATATCCCATCTCTTCCAAGTGCAAGCTCGTACTTGATTTATCCAGCAAGCGAATCACAACCTGTTCACCCCACACCACCGGCGAGATAGCGATACGCAAGTCAATGTCCTTGCCGCTGGTATGCACGGTGAATTGACCGTCTTGTGGAATACGGTGCTCATCAATCTTGAGGTTGGACAAAATCTTGATACGTGACACCAGGGGCGGTTCGGTGCTCTTGGGTAGTTTCATGATCTCGCGTAAGACGCCATCTATGCGGCAACGGATGCGTAACTCTTTCTCGAGTGGCTCTATGTGGATATCGCTAGCCCGATTTTTGGCAGCATAGTCCAGAATGGTGGACAGCGCCTTACTAATAGGCGAATCCTGTACAATAGTGGCAATTTTCTTCTTGTCTTCTTTGGGCTTCTCGGTGACCCGGGTCTGAGTTTCTGCAGTCTGCTGCAGGCCACCCTCCTCAAGCGCCTGGGCCATCTCTTTGCCGATGCTGGCACCCTCGTACTGCTTGATAACATTACGGACGCCCTCCTCTGACGCGGCATAGACTTTGAGCGGTCGGCCAATTTTATTGGCCAAGAAGTCAACTGCCTGCACGTTGTCGGCATCTAGCATAGCTACAACTAGACGATGCTGCATCTCACCCAATGGCACCGCCATGTAGCGGTCGGCAATCTCTCGGGATAGTAAGGACAATATCTCGGGGTCTATCTGTACATTGGTCAGGTTGACGTACGGAACCTTGGTAACTTGAGCAATGGTCTTGGTTAATTGCTCGTTGCTAATATGGCCATCGGCCACCAGCATGCCAAACAGTGGCTTATCTTCTGTCTTGGCCTTGGCTTTTAGGTCGTGCATTTGGGCGTCAGTCATGAGCCCGTCATCAACTAGCCTTTGTTCAACCTGCTTTTGGGTGGTTGCCGACAAGACACTCATAGTGGACCGCTGATTCTAGTTGCCCCTAAAGGGTTGCTGGTTGGAGCTATCGCCAATGGTGATTGTCTGTGTTGGGTTGACTGATTTTTCGTTGAAGAATTTTTTGTCTGGTTCCTGAAAGTCAGAAGTAATAACCTCTACAACAGCTGCCTTTTGTTTCTTGTTCTGAGGCGTACCGATAAGCGCATTCGACAAAAAGAACGACAAGACTGCACTGACAAATACAATGACAATGATAAGGGCTATGTCTTTTTGTTTCACTTTACTTCCTCCGTCGTTATCTTCAGAACCTTTTCGGGTTGGTAGAAAGATTTGGCAGTAATAGTCAGCTGAACGTTCCCTGAGTCACCAGCGGTGTACGTGAGAGTGTTGATATTGATTGGCCGGATGGATTGCTGCAAGGTATTGAGCACGTCTTGCATGCTGACATATGAGCCCTTGACGCTCATCTCGAATGGCATGTCTACGGCTGCCGCGCTGCCAGGGGTGTCTTTTTTCTGAGTCTGACTTACACCGCTGGAAGTGCTCGGCTGGGCATCGTCGGTGTTCTGGTTAGCCTCGTCATCAACTCCAGTGATGGTCTGTATTTTGCCGCTCATTATTTTCTCGATACTTGAGGTGAGCGCTGGGAAGTCGTACTTGCTCGGCAGTGCGTCTAGGACAATCTTGGCGTTGTCACCGTCCCGGTCACCAGTGCCCGTACGGCTACCGCCGATGATGTTGGGGTCTTGACCAACAAATGCTATGTAGGACGTATTGAGCGATTCTACCTCTTTAATATTTTTCTGGAGCTGATCACGCGCTTTTTCTTGGGCAGCGATTACCCGGTTCTGGTAAGATCGCTTTCCTAGCAGTGCCCGGCTGGCTACCAGTGAGAAGGCTGTGAGAAAGGCCGCCACGGCCACCACAATCACAATAGTAGAATTAGCCTTATTGATCATGAGTCGTTTTGCAGAAACTTGCGACCTGGCCATTACTGGGTTCCTCCTTGCTGCTGGAAAATAGAATCAGGTTTTTCGGTAACCGATCGTGTACTGACCCCAGCAGGAACTTGCAGTGTAACTTCGTTGGCACTGTCGAAAATAATCGTGTCAAAGCTCAGCGTAATCTGGTAGGTTGCCCTGGCACCGCCAGGAGTCGCTTGCTCTGCGTTTAGCCCAAAGCCAGCCAACACAACACTCGAGAATGGCTTACCGGTCTGATCGCCCGCGGTGTATTTGGCGAACTTGAGGGTGTCAACGAACTTATTGATCTCACTCAGGCTGGTACCGCTCCCGTCTATGGCTATGGTGTTAGCCGTAAAATCAACGTCTAGTGACGAGATGGTGATATCTTTTGGAGTCAGCTGTGGGATATAGGTAGACATGCGCGTTGCAACGGGCTTCTTGGTGTGCAGTTCGTTCAAGACATGGAGCTGGTTTTGGACCGTCAGAATCTTGTCGAGGTTCTCGGTGTCTTCTAGCTTTTTGCTGTCGCGATCAATGTCGCCTTGCAGGTGTGAAAGATGCTGCCTTTGCAGTACGTTAACGCCAAAGAACAGTATCACCATGATGGCTACGGCAATGCCACTTACCACGAGAGAGCCCAACATAACCAACCGCTTGCTCCGGCGAGCCTTGATGTACTCTAGTTTGACATCCGGGAGAAGATTGAACTGAATCATATTATTCGGTCCTCTCCGCAAGCCCAGCTGCTACGCCAAAGTGGTTAGATACTGCCAGGAGTTCATTCTGTTTATCAGCTGCAAAGCTGACGTTACGCCATGCATTGCCTATCTCTACACTTATGCCAAACTTATTGGCAACATACAGCGGAAACTCCGGCAAAGCCGAGGCGCCGCCCGTAACAATGATGCGATCAATACGAGAATCTACATAGCGAGTCTGGAAGAACTTGATAGACTTCTCTATTTCTGTGATAAGCAGGTCGACGGTGCCGCTGATTGCCTGATGTATCTGGCCTTCCAGTTTGTCTTTGCTCAGGCCAAACTTGAACACAAACTGCTCTGCCTGCTTTTCGTCAATGTTCAGATTTTGCATGGCAGCCCGGACAATAGATTCGGAGCCTGTTGGAATTGATCGAGTTAGTCGCGGTGCACCGTTCATGGCGATAACCAAGTCTGTGCTCTTGTTGCCGATATCTAGAACCATCTGTGGCAAGGTTGAATCTGGTGCCAACATGGCACGGGTAAGAGCCAGGTTGTCAGGCTCGAACGCAATAACATTCAGACCGATAGATTCCAGCATGTCCAGGCGACCTTCTACGAAGTCGTTGCTCACACTTGTTAGCAGTACTTCTACCTTGGTGTTGTCCTTGGGTGAATCACCGATAACTGCCCAGTCTAGCTTGGACTGTGCCAGAGGTGTTGGGACCAGTGAGTCAGCCTGATATTGGATGGTCTTGGCGAGCTCTCCGGGAGCCAGGCGATCAATGTCTACCACCGTCGTAAAGACTCGTTGAGACGGAATACCCACCGCAACGTTGCGACTGAGGACATGTGCCTGCGACACCAGGTCTGCAATTGCTGCGGCTAGCTTTTGTTGGTCAGCCTTTGAATCACTTACGGCTATCTTGGCGTCTACCGGTGCATAGGCGTAACGCGAAAGAGCCTTTACCGGACCACTGCCCCGTAGATCTACCAGACGGATAGCAGTGGTTCCGATGTCTAGTCCAAAGAAGTCGGATACCCCACTCAGTATGCTCATATTGACCTCAGTATAGCATAAGCTTTTTGGCGCACACAAACTGTTATTTGGCTAAAGGACCGGTGGTAATGGCGCATAGCCGTCGGCCGCACCCTGACCCGTGTCTAACCCACCACTCAACCAGCTTTCGGCGCTGTTGATAAAGACTTCGCCAGGATTGCCTCCTGCAGAGAAGTTCTCATTCGGTACAGACGTTGCCTGTGTGCCAGCTGTACGCAGTAGCTTCAGCACTTCGGCGGTCATCGTACCGTACACCGTCAGTCGAGTACGGCAGGTGGTGTTTATGGCCGCATCATCAGGTACGTACTGCGACAGACCGGCTCGGGCAATCCATGGCCGACCACCGCATGTATAGATACGGCCCGTGTTGGCATTGCTTGGTTGTGCAATGTAGTCACCATCTAGCTGCGAGACACTGGGGAGAATATAGATGTTTCCACGGACGATAAGCCTGAACGACGGAATGTCATAGATATTGGCGTAATCACCTGTTCCCTGATACCTCACACCCGTACCTTCTATAAAGGCATTGCCATTCACGTAGACGGTAATCCTGCTGCCGGCCCCCAAGTTGGTCGTAGGTATAGTGAGATCATGATTACTATAGAGCGTCTGAATAACATTGGGCGCCGGGTTAATAATCAGGGTTGGTCCAGGATCTGGCCCTGTGGCATTTGCGTACCAATCCGGAGCACACGGTGCGGTGCCTGGGGCGCTAAACAGACCGCCACCATAGGTACCTGCCCCGTAACTACTAAAGGACGGGTTAACATTGGCGAAGGTAGAAGACTTGGGCGAGGCTGCCGCACTAGAGTTGGTGCGTACCTGACCAGACGCAAATTCGTAGATAATATCCATGGCCATGACACCAAGTTGACCGCCAGAACCAATGTATGGTCCTGCACCACCTGGCCGGTTCCAGCTGATAATACCTGCATTTTGGTTACCACAAGATGCCCCGCCAGTATAGCCGGCACCGGCGATGATATCACCACCATAGACTCTAAAGTACGGCTTGGCGACTATCTGTTGGCACTCTTCCCTCTCGCGTGAAGCCAACGTTACCGTCTGAACCGTGCCATCTGCTGCCATCGTACCTTCCGCCGGGCTGACCACAATCCGCACACATAGTTGGTCACCCAGTTGCATGCCAACCAACGCCCGTGTCTCTGCAGGATAGTCGAAGCTAGTCGTAACAAATCCTGGGCCGCCCGGAGGGGGTGGCAGCGGAATAGTTGTTGCGCCGCGACGGATAAAGAACGAGCGGTTAATAGAAGCGTTCACACGTGAACCCGCTGGGCTGTTGGCTACCGTCATTCCTGAAGCAAAGGTGACAGAAGTGGGCGCTTCGTCATTTGGGTTCAGGGTGGTGTCTGCGATAGGTGTCAGGCTGAACTGATTGACTATTGGCGGCCCCAGGATATAGGTGACGTACACCGACGCTTTGTGGTTCAGGTATGGGTCATCTGGGAAGCCCGGTGGTGCGCAAAAACCAGCTATAGGCGCGAGGCTCTGGCACGCGGTGTTCCAGGGGAAAAACGGAGGAATAGGATCACGAGTATTGCCAGAGAATACGATCAGCTGGAAGCTGCCATCCCGCAAATCAGCATCCAGGGCCGATATAGGTGTTTGTGCTGCAACAGCACCTCTATAAAAAGCGTGGATATTGTTACGGGCCGCGGCGCTTCCACCGTTCAGGTGGCCCGCAAAGTCACCCCCACCCTCATACACCTTGGCCGCGTCAAACATATTATAGCGAGGGTCCGGAGGACTGGTTCCGCGGTCACACACCGCATCGTTGGCACCCGTACTCCGCCCTACATTAAAGGCCATGCCCATACAGATAGCAGTGCGATTACCAAGTATGACTCTCAGCGAATCATTGAGGCTCGCAAACGGCGCAAGCGGACAGTTTGATATGCCAAAGGTGTTTCGAAACCCATAAGGTGCATCCTGCCACCCAATATTGGCTACTCCACAATAATTATAGCCCGTGGCATTGCCAGCGGCACCGCCGGGAAAGCCCAGGTATATATCGTGCACTGCAGACGGCTGAGTATGAGCCGCATCAAAAACTGCCTGATAAAACCCACCGTTATAAGACACCGTATTGCCATCCCAATACAGCGCCGATAGACCCGAAGCCGTGCAGCCAGAACCACTATCGTTGAACCAAGCACCGTTTGCATCTGCCACCGTTGTACCACTGCTGTTCATGAAGCGGCGACCATAGTCGTTGCCCAATACACCATATTCGAAGGTGACATAGGTATACCCACTCGGCAGCCTTCCTTGGCTTACGACATCAGCAAACCGTCGACAGACATGGGAGGTATTAGACCGTTGAGCAGCTGCTTTTGGTGGTTTTGCCACGCCCCACACTGCGCTCACTACAAACGCAAATACAAAGATCAGTGCTAACGATTTTTTACTGCGTAAAGGCATGGTAATCTCCCTTGGCTACCGCCTCTAAGCTTTTGATAAGTCCGGCACTGGCTTCTTTAGATGCCTTATCCATAGTGTTGCTGTACCCTAAGGCCTTCTTGGCATACTCGGCAGCCTGTGACTTGTTCAGGCGGGCGCCCAAGAAGGCTGCTTGGCTATAGGTAGTGAACCGCTCATTGTCATCGTTGCCGGCTTGGTTGTTGGTAATTTTATCTTCGTAGGTTTTGAACTGGCCGCCTATCTGAACCTCGGGTGAGGCTTGCTGCGCCTGTTCGTCTCGTCGCTTATAAAAGTCGGCTAGCATTTCAGTTGTAGCTTGCTCGGTCGTGGGCAGAGGCTCGACCGGATCTTTGCGTAGGATTTCCACCAATACAATCACAGCCGTTACCAGCAACGCCGCAGCCAGTACTACCACTGCCAGCAAAATAATCTTGCGCTTCTTAGACAACTTGCTCCAAGAAAAAGAGCGCTTTGATTTACCAGACGACACAATGGTATGGTCCAGCTTAGCAGTCGCCTGCGTAGGCGACGTACTTGCAGTTACATCACTAGTTTTATTCTTTTTGCGTCCCCACATCGCTGATATCGAGCGAAACCCTTCCCGCAAATGCTTATCCTTTACCTGCAAGTATAACAAACTCTCTGGCAAAACATAAAAGAACCCACTCCAAGAGAGTAACTTGGCGATACTGCCCTAGCAGGATGTGTTTGCAATATCATTATATTGACTTCAGTGCATAATTATGCTAATGTTTATATAGACAAAAAGAATACAAAAATGCACACGAACGTTACCAAAACACCCCTGTTATTGCTGACTCGTACGGGATCGACAAAAAGCCGTATCGCTCGGGGCATGGGCAAGCTAGTGGCTGTTGCAAAGAGGTGGGTCACCTTCAATAATCTAGCCCTGGTGACGGGGTTGTGCGTAACTGCGGCAACCTTATTCTATGCCGCTGCCTTTCTGTGGCCTCGCAGTGTCGTCTTCTCGTATGCCACTGACACCTGCCTGGCACAACCCGTACTATTTCCTCGGCTCGTTTCACAGACAAAGAACGCGCATTATTCTGCAGCTGCCCAGCCTAGTCTGTCGGTTGCTGGGTATCCCCTCTATTCCCATAGTACTTGCTTTAGCCCCCTAGCTGCTCCCCAGGAAAACCATACCAACACCGTCACGCTGCATGCTGCGGCGTTCAAAAAACAAATACGCGTAACCACCAACACTTTTCCAGCTGTCATGAATCAGGCGGCACTGGAAAAACCCATTCCTGTGCAGGAACCGCTGGATCTGCAGCTTACAGAGTATGACCGTATCTTTGATTACCAATTGCAGGCCGGCGACCGCAAGGTAGCCTGCAACAAGCAAGACACCTCACTCAAGTGTGATGTCACTCAGATGGGCTTGAGTCAGTCAGCCAAATACGACTTCACCCTGGAGCGACAATACAAGGGTCAAGCAGCGGGCACCCTGTTCACACGTACCTTGTCTACGGTGCAGAGTGTCATTGTCGTTGGATCAAGCATTCCTCATACATATATTGTGTATCACGCACCAATCGAGCTGGTGCTGACCCTGAATCGCCCTGCTGTATCGGTGCAAGGTGTCCATCTATATCAGGTGGCTGGCCAAAGACAAGAGATACCTACCACAGCGTCAGTTAGCGGCACCACACTAACCGTTCGCTTTGGGCAACCTTTGGCTCGCAGCGCGCAGTTCACAGTATCAATTGACACCATCAAGGCCGAAGACGGCGGATCGCTCACTGCACCATTCACCCAAGACTTTAAGACATCCGGTGGCCCGAAGGTTTTGGGCACCAATATCGGAAGCTATAAAGTTTCAACCAGTGGCAGCATAACCCTCACTTTTGACTCTGCCCTATCCGCAACCCAAGCAACGAACAACTTTATTCGGCTGGAAGCCGGCGGCACCGCGGTTGCAGCAGGCGTACAAGTACGTGGCAACACCGCAGTCATCACCCCCGACACGCCGCTGCCACGCTGCGCTGCGCTAACTATCAAAGTAGTAGATGGCCTGCAAAACTCCTACGGTATCTCTGGCGGATCAGCCTGGCAGTTCAAGTCACGCACCATCTGCCAGTCGGTCTTTAGTATTGGCACCTCGGTCCAGGGCCGTGGCATAACTGCCTACAGTTTTGGCAGCGGCCCCAGCAAGGTGGTGTTTGTAGGCGGTACGCATGGGGACGAGAAAAGCTCTAGTATCATCCTCAGTCGCTGGGTAGATTACCTGGAGGCCAGTGGCGCTATCCCCGGTGGCCGAACAATCGTTATCGTTCCTACACTCAACCCCGACGGCTATGCAGTCAACCGTCGCACCAATGCCCATAACGTAGACCTCAACCGCAACTTCCCTGCCAACAACTGGAAGTCCGGCGTGGCCATGCCAGACAAGTCCTTCAACCCGTCTGGCGGTGGCTCAGCTCCGCTGTCAGAGCCAGAGTCTGCTGCCCTAGCTAGTTATGTCACTGGTGCCAGCCTGGTGCTCACCTATCACGCCGTAGCTGGTGTGGTTATGCCCAATGGCTCGGTCAACAGTGATTCTTTGGCACATCTGTACGACCAGAAGTCCAATGTCGGATACGCCGCCAGCAGTGCCACGGGCGAACTGTTTGAATACGACACCACCGGTGCCCTTGAAGACTGGCTACACGACAAGCGCGGCATACCTGCCCTGCTCATAGAACTGTGGACCAAAACCGGCAATGAATACGCAAGCCATCAGGCCGCTATGCAAGCCGTCATACAGTAGACCACCGACAGAGAGTAACCACGCAGCCAAAAGCCGACCAAGCTACCGGCATCAAACAATATAATAAGGACCTCGATCTTCGGGAGTGAGAGGCTTGTAAGCTTTTTAGACGGGGTCAGGATATTAACCCGTTGTCCCGCTACGCCTCCGCTAACGCCTTGCGTACACGATCGATGGTGTAGGGTGTAAATTCCAGATTATCAATCTCATCCTTGCCAACCCATTTGAAATCATTGGCCTCTTCGGATAGCTTGATGTTCTTGGGATAGTCGTCAGGATTTTCTAGCTCGGCGGACACAACGAGGTAGAAGGTATCGGTGTCGTTGTTCCTGTTATTTGCAATTACACCCGTGGGCTTAATCCTTACGCCCATTTCTTCCATGGTCTCGCGGATAGCTGTTTCTTCCAGGTACATCTCGTCCGGTTCCATATAGCCACCAGGGATGCCCCACGCGCCAGCAAAATAATCGTCCGTTAGGCTGCGCTGCATCAGCAGGACTTGTTTATTGTGGGTTACGATCACGCTGACATTTATACGCATGTTTTTCCTTAACTACCCAAACTTTACCTTACTATGTAGAGCATTTACTCTTTAGTTTTTCGAATTGATTAAACTACCCAAGCCAGGCAGCAGCCGCGGCTACTCCAAGCAATTCGTAGAGGGTTACAGGTCTTTATAAGTTTTCTCGTTTCTACGATCTATTCGGACAATCCGGAACTCGGATCGTGATTTACGATAAACAAGCCTAAGTCGCCCCTTACGTCCCATTGCTGTATATATCTCTATTAGAATAGACATCGTATGAGTTTATCTATAGGCATGCTAAAGTTTTAACCCAACTGCCTTCTGGGCTCAAACAGTGTATACAATAAGTTAAAGCTTTGCTACCAAAAGATCTGGGACTCGATAAAAATCCGAGTCGAGCGTCAAGAGCAGACTGTCATGCTCCAATGCGAGCGCCGCTATCCACATATCGTTAGTGCCGATTGGCGTCCCGGCTTGTCGAAGCCGGCGATATATTTCCGCGAATAATATAGTTGTTTTGTCAGTTATTGTGGCTGTAATGACATTTGGACTATCCAGGAGTTTTTGTAGTAGTTCTTCGTTCTCCTTGCGTTTAGTCCCCAGAGAAAACCCAGCACGCAACTCACCTATCACCACTAAGGGCACGACTATTTGATTGTCGGCATGGAGCCAAGTCTTGAGTCGCTTGTCACCACGGTTAAAGCCAGAATATGCACTGGTATCAAGCACGAACTGAGCACCTGTCATTGCCAGAGCTTCTCATCTACTTGAGATAGATCTTCAATTGCTTCATCGAATGACTCATCAAGAGTATTTTTGTTGTAGAGCCAATCAAAATTGTTGTCGAGGGGTATCTCTGTAGTCCCAAATGTCTGCAAAGACAATAAATCTACCACAGTCTGGTTAAACGACTTTCCGCTTTGCTGGGATCGTTTCCGGATAACAGTATCGACTGCAGGCGGGATATTCCTAATAGTATACTGAATTTTAGACATGTATACATTGTATATTATGTATACATACATATCAATAACTGAAGTGAAGTTTAGGGTATAGGTATAGAGGTTTCACCCCGCTGAATGGGATTTTGCAGTGGAATGTCTTTTTTGTTCTTTAGCGCTACCTCTGTTAGAATAGACATTGTATGAGTTTATCTATAGGCATACTAAAGCTTTAACCCAATTGCCTTTTGAGCTAAAACTCCGTATGCCCAAACTACAAAACAAGCGCGGCTATTCTAAATCATTTCAACAATTTTTTGGGCTTTATGAGCAACCTTGATAATTTCATCCGTTGAACCTGATGTCTGTAATATGTCTTCTACGAGTGTTGGGTCAATACTTGCCATAGCATTCCGCATTGCATCGTACGCTGCGTTATCACCCCTTCTGGCTAAACCTAGAAGTTCTTTGGCTGACTGTCCGTTTATTTTTAATCCCATACCCACAACCATTGCTGCGATGAGTGCTTGTGTACTATCTGCCTGTCCATCCTTCACTTCCGAAGCATCAACTCTACGGAAACTTCCTGGAACAACTATTGTAATGTCTTCCCCGCCGACTGTCCTGGTAACGGTTGTATCAGGTGCTGGATCAAACTCTCCCGCTTCTGCCAGATTTTGCAGGGCAAAGTATTCAGCCATTCCCGCAAGGGCTTCGTGATAAAAAGGATTTTCGCTTCTAGCATTTTCTGGCGTAACCGTAGCCGAGTGAGCAAGTTCGTGCACAAGACTAGATGCTAAAATCAGTTTGTCAGTTTTGGGCCTTCCGCTTGATTGTTCAAAAACATATGCCACTTCAAGTTCTGGTAAATAGTGCCCGCCACTGCTTCCAACACCCCAGGCTTCGGCAGTTTCGGCAGGTAACACTGCCGTACGATCCACGGAAGACACGTCTGTCATCCCTAGCTTATCTGCTACAAAATCACGAGCAGCACCTACATAGTGGTCATACGCTGGCATATGTGCACCGAGGATAGATTCTGCTGTGCGGTTAGCTTCATTATCCAAGTCACCACCCCCAATACCCTGTTGAGTATCAAGACTATCTACCCTAAGAGTTAGGGCTTCGGGAGGAGTTAATGAATGCGGTACAGGTTCTGCCATTTTTTGTTTTGGATTAACAATTTCATATTATCACACTTATGCTTATTTGTCAACTAGCGCTACCTCTGTTAGAATAGCTACATATGAGTTCACTTCAAATTGGAATTGTGGGTCTGCCAAATGTTGGCAAGTCTACGCTGTTCAACGCCCTGACTGACAACGACATTTTGGCAGCCAATTATCCTTTTGCCACCATAGAACCCAACACTGGCATTGTCCCCTTGCCAGACAACAGGCTGCAGAAATTAGCCGACCTGTATAACAGCAAAAAAATAGTGCCCGCAACGGTTACCTTTGTTGACATAGCCGGTCTGGTGGCTGGCGCCTCTCAGGGCGAGGGCCTGGGCAACCAGTTCCTGGCCAATATCCGGAGCTGCAATGCTATTTGTCATGTGGTGCGGGCCTTTAGCGACCCCAACGTGCAACATGTGGACGACCAGCATGACCCCCAGAAAGACATAGACGTCATCAACACCGAACTGGTGCTAGCAGACCTGCAAACCGTCCAGAAGCGCCTGCCCCGCGTAGACAAAGAAGCCCGGGCCAACCCCAAGCTACGGCCCCTGGCCGAAACGCTGCAGATGGTTCACGACACGCTTAATGAAGGGACGCCCCTGTCTGCCCTAGACGGCCTGGACATGGAGCACATTGCAGACCTGCAGCTTCTGACAGCCAAGCCGATTATTTACTTGTTCAACGTCGACGAAGAAGCGCTGGCAGATGAATCCAAGAAGCAGCAGCTGTCTGATATGGTAAAGCCCGCGCAGGCAGTCTTTGTATGTGCCAAATTAGAATCTGAGCTAAAGGGCCTGGACGACACAGACCGCAGCGAACTGCTAGAGAGTTACGGCGTACACCAGTCCGGTCTGGTACAGCTGACCCATACCGCCTATGACACACTGGGTCTGCAAAGCTACCTGACCGCAGGCGAGCAAGAGGTACGGGCCTGGACCGTACGCAAAGGCGCTACCGCCCCGCAAGCCGCCGGTGTTATTCACGGCGATTTCGAGCGTGGGTTTATCGCCGCCCAGATTGTCGACTATCACGACCTACTAGCTGCTGGCTCGGAAGCTGCCGCCAAGGCCGCGGGCAAGGTCCGTACCGAGGGCAAAACCTATATCATGCAACCTGATGATGTTGTGGAGTTTCGGTTTAACGTATAGGTCTATTTTTGTACTTTGGATCGAGGTCGAGGTCCAGATCAACCAACGTGTCATCATACAATTCCCTTGCTCGTGTGCTGAAATATTTATCATGATGGTTAAGCTGTCTCAGCTTTTTATATAGTCCAGGCACAAGATGATTGACCCTCTGTATAAACTCTCTATGGCCGTCAACCGAATCACGACCGCCTAAGTTACGACGCCTAAGCGCATCCAGTATTTCTGGATCTTTTTCTATCAATACCTCTAATATCACCGCGACGGAGGCGCCAGGTGTGTCACTAGACTGCACTTCCCCTTTTTCCGTTTTGGATAGCACTGAGTATTTGGCGTAAGGGTCATAACCATCTTCTTGTCCGGCAACCCCGAAACCGTTGGGCCTGCCTATGCTTATGTTAAAGATGCCTCGCTCTAACTCTGCATACCCTTCTTCCAGGGCACTCCCATGTATTTTTCTCTCTTTCCCCTCTTGTGTCTCAGGGCCCTTAACGATAAAGCCGGCACGAGTCGGATGCTGCTCGATACCACCAGTGACGTATTGCTGCTCGATGCCGTCAACGATGCCGCGCTTAATGTCGACATTCGCAGTCAAACTAATGGACATCCCACTATGGGCCATTTCATGAACAGCCAGACTCTCGGTATACCCAGGGCCGTTAAGCGCCTCTAGCGATGGGTCGCGCTTCACAAGAAGTACGTCTTGATTATAAAGATATCGTCCACTACTATGATCCTCCGAATCCTCAAGGAGAGTAAGAACGCTCTGGTAATCTTCTGGCGAAAGAAATCGCAGTGGTCTCTCGGTAACACCCATGCGCTCACGGGCAGCACGAATGCCGTCCATATCCAAACCTTCTTCTACAGAAGGAAATTCTAAGATTTCGTTAGTGTTGGCCCGCCAAATGTCTAGCGCGTGCTCTGCGGCTTCATTCTTCAGGGCCACCGAACCTAGCTCTTCGCTAACCGTAAGATATAGTGTCAGGTCTCTATCGGGAGAAGCAAAAATTTCATGCTGCGGTGTTTTTGCAGTTGTTTCTGTTTCATCTTGCACTGTATTAATATAACATAATATTGTATTAATTGCAATATAGTGCAACCAACAATATACCCCAAGATCTGCTCTATGACGTGTAAGATAGTAATGATGGACCAAGCACTAGCCAAAAAACCTTGGGCGACAAAGAGAAGTAGTCTGGTGCTCCGCGCGGAATGTTTTTTGGTGCTCATTATCACCACATATGCCTTTCGCACGCTGGGTGGCAACTGGTGGCTTTTTGCGGCTATATTTGTGAGCATTGACCTGTTTATGCTGGGCTACCTAGTCAACAATCACATCGGCGGGCTGGCGTATAACCTGGGACATAGCTATATCGTTCCCCGTGTCCTACTGATCATTGGATTGTTCGGTGGATTTACAGAACTTACCCTCGCCATGCTAGCCTGGAACGCTCATATTAGCCTGGACCGAGCACTGGGATTCGGCCTGAAGCACGAGAGATTCCATGTAACTCACCTAGGTCCTATAGGAATCAAGAAGTCTTCGTAGGCGGTTTGGGCGGATCTGTTCGCTGTACCCAGTTGACCGGGGTGGTCATGAGGATCTTCACCAGCCCTTGGGTGTCGGGAATGGTGTTGTCGTCATAGTAGTGGTTGGTCTCCATGTAGTTCTCTATAACGCTTAGGCAGATCAACTCGTCACCAACCAGGTGCATTTTGTCCACCGCAGCCACGCTGGCTATGGGGGTTACAACGATCAATTTCTTGATGTGTATGGCCTTTAGGTAATCAGATGCAATATCCAACGAAAAGCCACTGCTCAGACCATCGGACACCAAGATAACTACTTTATGCCGTAGCAGTTCACGATGGATCTCACCACCATGGCCCAACAAAGCATGCAGGTGGTGCAAATGTTCCAGCCGCTGGCTCTCGATAAAGCCCAGGTACTCGTCATGCATTTCCTCTATCTCGCCGGTAGAAAACTTGTTGTTGTAGGTAAAGGTATTATCAGATGATATCGCCGCCAGCGGGTCGTTCTCGCCCGGTAGGGTGATGTTCTCGGTCAAGAGCATCATGAGCGTGGCGTGTATCTCCATAGCTATCTGGGCGCCAACGATAACTGCACCAGGTGTCAGTGCGATCACCACCGTATTGGAGTTGCTATACGCGGTTAGTTTGGCGGCCAGCATACGCCCGGCCTCTGCTCTACTCTTGAAGTACATTTCTTGAAGTTTAGCATATTTGAGAGGGGAATATTCTCTGTTGTCTATTACACAAAATTATTGATTGAGCAGAGCGTTTATTTGGGCGGCGAGTTCACGGATCTTTGCATGGCTAGACCCAGTCGTAAATACCGACAATACATAGGCACCTTTGGGATGGTACACAATCGCAACATCATGGTTATAGGCGCCGAGTGCTCCCAGCTTATTGGCAACATGCATGCCAGGCGAGCCAGCCGGAATGGCGTAGCGGTAAATACCCCGCCCCATCTTAGACAACATATCGCTTCGGTGCGCACCACTGAGCAGACCGCCAGATTCTAGCGCAAACAAATAGTTGGCGACATCGTTAGGCGTGGTAACTTGCCCGCCGTAGGCAATAGTGGTCGAATTAAAGCCTTTGGCATACAACATGCCGTTGCTGGCACCCCACCCAATCATGTCGCCCAGTGCAGTTGCGCAGCCATTGTCCGAGCGAACGATCATGAGCTCCATACAACTAGCCACCGACTGACCGTTGCCAGTCGCACTGTCCATGCTCATCTGGCCGCCATTTACCTTGGTATACACCACGTAGGCGATATAAATTTTGTATACGCTGGCGCTTGTAAACTGTTTATTACCATTGTGGCTGGCCGAAATGTCGCCCCCAAAATTGCGCACCACCACGCCCCACTGACCGCCATTGCTCTGGGACCAATAGTCCAAAAGCGCCTGCACACCACGGCTGCTGCGGGTATAGGTACGGGTAGCGCGTTGCACAAATACCACTGGCTGTACGGAACCTTCAATGCTCTCCTTGTTTTCGCTGAGGGCTTTTACCATGGCATCGGCCGTAGCATCTGTGCTCAGGGCTCGACCATCTTGACCGCCACTGTGCGAAGCAATGGCTCCGTCGACCAAAGTAGCCGTCTGAGGGGCCGAGGCTACATATACTTTGGCAGCCAATGGTGCCAGTGCGGCTTTTACTTTTTCGCGGTCATAGCTGACTACCAACTTCTTGTTGGCAGGATCTGGTGTCAGCTTGGTCCAGGTGGCGATAGTAGCCACATCAAAGATAGCTTCCTTGTCGGCAGCCTTGACAGTCAGTGGCTTAGACAAACGTTGCTGCAAAATACCGGCTGCCTCGACTGCTACAGACTCTGGAATTTCCGGCTCGACCACCCGAGGAATAATAGTCGTCGTCATGACGCGATCCAGCTTTGTGGCATGGATGGCGGCCATCATGTCTTTCTCGACAAAGCTGTAGCCGGCCTGCCCCTTCTCTATTGTTACCTTTGTACCCTCTAGCTTCACGGCAGCATTTATGGGTGCCCTGTCATGGGCAGCTAGGCTGAGTGCATAGGCACGCGCCTTGGCCTCGTCCACCCTAAGACTGTAGTGAGGAATATCGCGTACTTGGGTAAAGAAAGAAAACGGTACCAGCCGCTGTTTCCAACTGTACTGAGTAGCAGTCTGAATATCCTTGTTGATATCAAAGCCAAGCCCTACGTCAGCGGGCTTTTGCTGAAGCGTTAGGTCGCCGCTCTGAATTTTTAGGTTTCCCTGCTCTTTGTGGGCCAGCGTTATAAATAGCTGCTGACGATTCCTGAAACCCACTGCCTCGCCCCCAATACGAGTCTGGGGCAAAGTCATAAAACGGGGGTAGGCCAGCTGTAGCACAACGCTGCTGACCGTCGCCAGGATCACACCCAGCGCCATGGTACGCAGAGCGCGTAGTGTCCAGAGCCGGATAGTAGCCAGACGCTGTCTGGTTAGGAGAGGTTGCTGCTGGAGGGTGTTTGTGTGTGCCATTTTTTGGGTACATTAAAATCAGGGACAGGTTCCCCATCCCTGATAAAATGTTTTTTATTTTTGTTTTAGCAATCTACTCTTGCTATAGATAATTTAGCATAAGCTTTATTATTTGTCAATATTAGAGTATGAAATATATCGGAATTAGTCCTCGTTCAACTGCCTGGCCGCAAGAGCTAGGTTGGTCAACTTGGCCTTGGCAGCCTCTTGAGTGATTTGTACCATGCCGCAATCCGGCGCCAGGATAAGTTGCTCTTTTGGCAAGTATTCCAACGCTTCGCGGCCGCGAGCCACCAGATTGTCTACGCTCTCGACGGTATTGTCTCCGACGTCTAGCACCCCAAGCATGACCGTTTTTTGGCCAATAGCGTCAAGAACTGATGCGTCCAAATTACTTTGGGCGCCCTCTATAGATACGGCATGCAGCGTAGAGGCCGATAGCCAGGACAAAACGTCGCGGTAGTACCCAGAATCGGCCTTGTAGGCAACGCCTTGGGCTTCCAGCGGCCTGTCCGGATAGCCGCAACATATATGGACAATGAACGACGCCATGTGTTCGTACCCAGCAAAACACTGCTCGAGGGCGTCTAACCCCCACGCCTTGGCTTCGTTTGGGTACCGTAGTAGCACTGGGTCGTCGAACTGAATCGCAGTGCAGCCAACGTCTATGAGAGCCTTGACTTCGTGTCGGATAGCGGCAGCATAGTCGTAGGCTAGCTGCTCTTTGTCGCCATAGAATTCGTCTGCCACACAATCGGCAACAGTAGAGGGACCGGGTAGCCCAATCTTGGCCGTGCCCTTGGCTCTTTCTTGAGTGAACAAGAACTCGTCCACCACCAGATCACTCGGGTGGGCCAGCCTCCCAACCACCCGCGGCGCCTGACGATGTGCCGTGCCACCGCGTATCGAGGTATTTGCGCGATTTTCGGCGTCAACGCCCCCCATCCGATCGACAACGTGCATCACATAGTGATCACGCCGTTCCTCACCGTCAGTGATAATATCTATGCCTGCCTGGTTTTGGTCTGAAATCGCTTGGACTGCCGCTTCGTCCAAAAGCGCGTCGAACGCTTTATCACCAACTTCCTGCCTCCGCTCGGCGAACGCGCCGCCCCCAAATCTGTCCAGCAACTCCCGGCCGGAGTTGGCGTACACGTATTCCGGTTTTGGATAACTCCCTACTATTGCCGTCAAGACCCCCTCTTGCTCGTGCATACTCGTCTCACCCCTTCTCTTTAGATGTCACTCTACGGTAATAAAAAGGGCCGGCCGCTGTCAAGCGACCGACACACAATCGGCAACTATCTATCAGCGGGACTTCTTGAGCAGGTAGAATCGCTCTTTGTTCCCCTTCTCGCCAGCTACTTCCGAATCGGCTTTGTTGGTAATAACAAACACGCTTTTTGCCCATGTCTCAAAGTCTTGCAGGATCTTGCGACGCATTGCATCATTCTTGATCACACCCTTGTGCTTCAGACTGCTTTCGGTGGCTTCAAACTGCGGCTTTACCATAGCAATCACCTCTGTTTTATTGGTGCCCAGGGCTGCAACCGTGGGCAGTATATCGCGCAACGATATAAACGAGACATCTATAACCACTACGTCTGGCGCGTCAGATAGTTCGCGCACATCACGGATATCGGTCTTTTCATGCAGCTCAATCCGATCATCACCGCGCAGGGTGTGGTGCAGCTGGTCGGTGCCCACCTCGATCGCAATCACCTTCCGGGCGCCATGCTGCAATGCATAGTCCGTGAAGCCGCCAGTACTGCTGCCCACGTCCAGCACGACCTTGTCCCGAAAATCCAGACCCAACGCCTTGCTAACACTGGACAGTTTTAGGCCCGCCCGGCTGACATACTGCTCTTTGGTAGTGAGCCTCATGACATCTTCGTCATACACCATGGTGCCGGGCTTGGTGATAATCTTTTTATTTACTACCACTTTGCCCAGACGTATGTAGCTCTCTGCCTGACTGCGCGTTGGTACCAAACCTCGGGCCACCAGCGCATGGTCAAGGCGAGACTTAGTCATGTAGCTTGAATACTTCCTGCACTTCGTAGCGTTCTGGAGTGGTTTCGGCCATGAGTGCAAAGCCGTCGATAATGTACAGATCGTCCACCTCCAGATCTTGGCGGTTGGAAATATGGGCATTATATTTGTAGCCCACGTAGCTGACGTCATCGAGCACGCCACTAGCTCTTACCACACAAGCCATCAGATTTGTATGGAAAGTGCGCAAATCCTTGCCCGTCTCGACCAGCTCGACTGGAACGTTCCCCTCTGGCCCAAGCAAGGCATGTTCGCCCACTTTGACTTCGATAGAACGAGTACGCTGAGCCAGACCATCTAACTCACGTAACAACCTTCGGGGCCGGGCATCATGAAACCGAGGCACCAAGGTGATATGGAGTGGCCATTCGCTGTCGAAAACCTGGCCTTTTTGGAAGGACGGAATGCCGTAGGCAATTGATTGTGGATTAGTCTTTAACTCTCTCACGATAGGCTCCTGTGCTAGTGTCTACACTGATAAGATCGCCCACTTTTACAAACGCCGGCACTTTTACGGTAATACCCGTCTCTACCGTAGCCTCCTTGAGCACACTGCTGGTAGTGTCGCCCTTGACCACGTCCTCAGCATACGTCACCTTGAGTGGTACGTTCTTGGGCAGCTCGATGTTTATGACCCGGCCGTCGAACAGCTGAGCCTGCACCTTGTCGCCTTCTTTCATAAAGCCGCCTTGGCCCTCCATATCGGCTGCCGGCAGTTCAAACTGTTCGTATGTGGCTTCGTCCATGAAGAAAAAGTTGCTACCGTCGTTGTACAAATACTGCACATTCTTATTGGTGATATCGGCCGCCTCTATGCCTTCGTTGCCCTTGAAGGTCTTGTCCAGCACTTTGCCATCGATAAGACTTTTGATCTTTACGTTCACAATAGACCCGCCGCGTCCCATCACCTTTTGGGCATACTCAACCACCCGGTACGGCGTGCCGTCCAGCTGAAACACTTGCCCTTTTTTGAGGTCTGTTACTCCTAAAGCCATAACTGGTGTTCTCCTTCGGTATGTTTCTACTGGTAATGGTCTTGGCTGCGTATATCAACACGCAGATGCTCAATCCTGTGATCGAAGTCATTCAGATGCGCGGGGTTCATCACCCACTGATTCTGTGGCAAATTGTGAGTCTCACGCATAAGTCGCTGGGCGGCTTCCAGCGAGTTATGTACATCGCGCAGACCACGCCCTTCTTGGTTCAGCTCTTCTGCTTTATGCAGTTCGTTAAAGATAGCACGCGCCCTGGGATCATTGGGGTTTTCAAAGGAGTCATGTGCATGTTCGCGCATATGGCGAAGCTGCTCATTTAAGTTACGGCGATATATATCCTCCATAAGCCCTCCTTATCTTTATGCTATTCGGCGAAGTTTCCCGCGCAGATCTTCAAAGATGTTATGCAGGTCATCGGCATGCTCAACATTCATGATGAGATTGTCGCCACCTTCTGATGCCACTGCCAGGTGACGCTGAATGAGCTTAACGCGGTCTTCGAGTGCACGGGGCGCCCTGCTCATTTCTACTTCATCTTCGAGGCGCTGAACTTCGGTCTTGAGTGTTTGGGCCAGGCGGTGGGCAGGCGCGTCAAGCAGGCCCTGCACTTTACTGCGCAGCTTTTGCACTTCTTTGTGTAGCTCTTTGTAGCGTTGATCCATAGTATTTACTATACCCGTTTAGCTGCTTGCTACAAATGGCAGCAAAGCAATGTGGCGGGCACGCTTAATGGCGACGCTTAGGCGACGCTGTTCGTGCTCTTTCAGACCAGTCTTTTTGCGAGACTCGATCTGACCAAACTGATTCACGTAGCGCTGCAAAGTCTTGAAGTCTTTGTAGTCAAAATAAGCTACGTCTGTCCGGTGCTTAAAAATCTTAGCCATAATTATTCTCCTTCGATGAGCTTATCAAGCTCGGTATTGATTCTTTCTAAATCCGTATCCCCAAAGAGTCCTGTAGCATGTGCCACAAAAACCTTTGCCCGGACGGCTTCCACCGTTTGAGCCCGGTCCTCTGGGGTAACTTCTTGCAGAGCTGCAATGTCGCCCAGCAAATCCTCTTCAAAGCGGGGCTCTAGGCTGAGGTATGAGCTGTATGTCTTTGCGCTGCCTGGGCCACGTAACAAGTCATAGACGATGTGCCAGACTAGTTGGACCTGAGAGTTATGAGACATATGCTTTTCCTTAAAATGGGATGTCGTCGAGGTTTATTGGCTCGTCGCCAATGTCCTCTATGACAACGTCATCTTTTTTGGGTGGCTGGCTGGGTCGGGCTGGGCCAGATGCGTTGCTTGCTGCACCACCGGGATTACCACCGCCACCGCCATCTCCGCCACCAGGACCACCTAGGAAGGTTACATCCTGAGCAACGACTTCTACCTTGCTGCGCTTGGCACCAGTTTCTTTGTCGTCCCAGCTGCGCGACTGCATGCGTCCGTTGACCAGGCATGGGCGACCTTTGGTCAGGTACTGCGAAACGCGTTCGCCTAAAGGTCCCCAGGCCACTACGTCTATGTAGTCGGTAGCTTCTTGCCAATTGCCGTCCGAGCCTTTGTAGCTACGGTTGAGTGCCAGGCTAAAGCTGGTAACGCTAGTACCGTTCGGCGTTTGCCGAAGTTCTGGGTCACGGGTTAGGTTTCCCATCAAGATAACTTGGTTGAATGAACGTGCCATATTTCCCTCCTTATAAGAACTATGTCTTCAGAATCACGCACCAGCCCTAAAGGGCTTCTTGGCTGCTTTTCGGCTTGGCCCCTCCGGTACGCGCTCACCGTACAATCTTGTACGCCTCGCTTGCGTTCCTCGCGGCCGCACCGAAAGTCATCAGCTCAAGTGCGTAGATTCTGCAAGTGTTGTTAACTACTCATACCCTATGCCGACCACAAGTGGTCGTCAAGTCTATTCTTCTTCCGTTTTGTCTGACTCGTCGTCATCGCCGCGGTCACCGCGCTCGGCTGCCTTCTTGGCCTTTTCGGCCTTGGCGGCTTCTGCCTTGGCAATGGCCTTCAGATCAGGCTTGGTGATCAGATAGCGGATAACCTCATCAGTAATGTTGAGGATACTTTCTACCTTTTTGACACCTTCGCCCGGCATTTCTACGGTGTAAAACACGTAGATAGCGTGTTCCTGCTTATTGATAGCGTAGGCCAGCTTGCGCTTGCCCCAGTTATCAGTAGCAGTCACCTTGCCACCGTTGTCGGCGATAATCTTGTTCACCTTTTCCTCGGCCTTACTCAGGTCTACTTCGAGGTCGGGGTGATACAGTACAGCAATTTCATACTGTGCCATAAGACGTCTCCTTTGGTTAAAGCCTACACTCTCAAGGATGTAAGCTGAGCTAATAATACGTGTATTCTACCCTAATTACCCCTGTTGGTCAACCACCGGTATCGTAAAGAGCCCGGTCGGTGGCCGGGGTTTCTTACTTTATGTGCATATGGTTAAATTACCTTACTAGATGAAGCCACGCGGGAATGAATACGAGATTGAAGCTATGGATGGCATACAGGACTCGCTGTGGCTGCCACCCAGAGACGCATGGCAGATAGACCCCCTCAAGTACAAACTAGATACCCCGGTAGACGATCGTGGGTTTGTGATTGTTCCTGAACTTATACAAGCAGTAAAGGAAACCATCGACCCTACTTACGAGTGGAGTGGTACCCCTCATGATCGCCATCACCTGTACTGGCCCGGAGCCGAGTATGCTCGCTGGGAATCCCCTTTGGGCATTGGTGACCCAGCAGCTTTTCGTAATCTGCCTATTAATATAGCCCTGGTACCACGGATTTTTCATAACTGGCTGCACAAGGTCAGTCGCCCGCCGGAACTTCCTGGCCCAGAAATTATGGCACTACGAGTAGAATCGTGGCGCGTAGCCAACGGCTTGTTCGTTGCAGCCCGCAAAGCTTCGGCGCACGAACGCCTAGCCCACAAACGCCGCCAGAATATTTCTGGATGTGCTGTAGAAATCCCCGAAGATCATGAGGGTATAGACGTTATCGGCGAAGAATATATCCAGGAAGAGTTTGCTAAGAACTTTGAAGGCTGGGAGCGCCAGCTGGCCCGCCACGAAAAACTGCCACCTGGCTTTAGATTAACAGGCCTGGAGGGCCGACCCGAAGAACTAGCACAACCCCTGGGCAAGTTTGTAGGACCCCGAGCCCTCAACCTCATTCCCACTATCGCTGCCTAGCCATAAACTATTCGGTGTGATAGGGTCGAACACGCGCAGATTGGGGATGGGGTGGAGGGCTTTACGCCTCTTCGGGGAAGTTTTCGTCTAGGACGGCATCTGTAGCAAGTGCCTGAATGGGTGCCGCTGCACCACCGCCAAAGACTTCGTCTAGTGAAGTCACCAGCACTTCGCGGGGACGATTGCCATCTGCGGAGCTGATAATACCCTGCTCTTCCATGGTTTCGATAAATCGTGCAGCCTTGCCGTAGCCTATGCGCAGGCGACGCTGCAACAGACTGGTACTAGCTTTGCGACCGTCTATAACAGCCTGGACGGCGTCTTTATACAGGGGATCGTTGGTGTCGTCACCAGCACTCGGATCAGCCACGATACCACCTTTGCCGTTCAGCTGGACGGGTTGGCTGATGATCTCTTCGTCGTACTGTGGTGGACGCTGCTGGCGAATAAAGTCAGTAACTTTCAGAGTTTCGTTGTCGTCTATCAGAGCACCCTGAACGCGCTTGGGTTTGGGCATGTCGGCAGTCAGCAGTAGCATGTCACCCATGCCCAGCAGCTTCTCGGCACCCATTTGGTCTATGATAGTGCGTGAATCTACCTGGCTGGCTGTGGTAAAGGCGATACGAGCTGGTACATTAGCCTTGATAAGTCCGGTGATAACATCGACAGACGGACGCTGCGTGGCCAGCACCAGGTGGATGCCCACGGCCCGAGCCTTCTGGGCAATACGCACTACTAGAGCCTCGACATCACGGGCGGCCATCATCATAAGGTCGGCTAATTCGTCTATAACCACCACAATGTAAGGCATGCCCTCTTCTTTTTTGAGTGCGTTGTATTCTACGATATTGCGACGGTGTACATCGCTGAGGGCTTTGTAGCGGCGTTCCATCTCGGCCACCGTCCACTTGAGGGCGCTGATGCACTTTTCTGGTTCAGTTATGACCGGTGTCAGCAAGTGTGGGATGTCATCATAAGGCTTCAGTTCTACCTGTTTGGGGTCCACCAGAATCAGTTTGAGGTCCGAGGGACTGTTGCGGTACAGCAAGCTCGTCAGAATGGCGTTGATCATGACCGACTTACCGGAACCCGTCTGACCAGCAACCAATAAGTGGGGCATCTTACCCAAATTGCCCACTACAGGCTGACCGGCGATATCCTTACCGATCACAAAGCCCAAGGGGCTATCCACCGAGCTCCATTCGTTGGATTGCAACAGGCTGCTGATTCGTACAGTGGCAGATTTAACATTGGGCACTTCTACACCCACAGCACGTTTGCCGGGGATAGGTGCTTCCATGCGGATAGAATGTGCTGCCAAGTCCAGAGCTAGGTTGTTCTCTAGGGCGGTCATCTTGGTCAGCTTGACGCCATTAGGCGGCTTGAGAGTGAACTGGGTTACCCGCGGGCCAATATTGGCACCTTCCATCTCGACATCTATATTGAAGTTGGCAAAGGTTTCTTTGATAGCCTCGGCGTTGCCTTCTACGTCGCCGGCGTCGGCCTTGTCCTGCTTTTGATTTAGCAAGCTCATAGGTGGAAACTGCCAGTTTGGATCGCTGGCGGCCGTCAGAGCAGCGTGGTCTTCGGGCGGGGACAGTTTGGCGGCAGTATTCTTAAGGCTACTCATGCGCGCTCGGTCGCGAGCGTTGTGGTGTTCTACCGGCACCCCTTCGTTCAGTTTAAAGCCATTGTCGGCGGCCCGAGCCTTCAGCTCAGCCAGGTCAGTGTCATCAGATTCTGGACGCTTAAAGATGTTGAGCAAGTTCATCAGCACCTTGGGCGAGATGCCAAAGGTCAGGAAAAACATAAGAGTTGCCAACACCAAGAACAGGATAGAGGCTGGCACCTTGTCTAGTGCGTTCAGTACCAGACCACCCAGCCCAAGTCCGGCGGCCCCGCCGTGGCCACCAACAAATGCCTCGGCGGCATGCTTAGTAACAAAGGCTACGTGCAACCAAGCGGCCAGAAAGATCAGTAGCGTCACCATGCCGATAAGCTTCTGCACTGGAATACGGTGGCCTTCGCTGGTGAACTTCCAAAGTCCAAAGAATATAAGTGCGAGTGGTGTCAGGTAGGCTCCCCACCCCAGTGCCCAGTAGGCTCCGTGGAACATGCCAATAGGCAGTGGACCACCACTACCAAAGCCACCCAGCAGCAAGAAGAAAGCAGCGATGAATAACAAGATAGCCCCGGCCAACGGCAAAAAGGGAGACTTCTCTGCTACCTCTGGTTCGATTTTTTTCTTTCTGGTCTGTCTTTTTTTAGCCATATGCGCTACCTAGTGTATACCGTTTTACCCTGTTATACCAGGGGTATGTTGGCGGCTAGTTACCCTTGTTTTTGTACTAACTTTCATGTTGTAATTATAACAAAAATTACAACGTTTGTCAATCTGGTTATCCGTGAATCACGAAACCCTCCCCATCTGGTAACCGAGCAGCGTCCGTAGGTAGTGAACGGCGTAGCCGTTCACGCTCCTCGGGAACGAGCTAACCAGGTGCATGTGCTCCTTGAGGTAGTCGAAGGTCGCTTCAATCTTGGACCGCATATTCAGGAGTAGGAATTGCATTCCGCTCATGAGCTTCTTGCGCTGTTTGTAGTGCGGCGGTGCAATAACAATAATGCCGTGCTTCTTCCAGAGCCGCCTTCTCATCGGGCTGGCTCCGTAGTGGCTATCGCCAACGAGGACTTTGGTCGCGCCTTTCGCCAGTTGCTCCATGTGTTGAGCGTCATAGCCATTGGCCGGGGTGAAACAGATACCAGTTAGGTTGTTGTTCTGGTCAATGCTGGCGTGCAGCTTGAAGCCGTAGTGCCAGCCCTGCCAGTTCTTGCCCCAGGCGGCCACACTTCGGGCAACCTTGTGGTGGTCGGCTCGGTGGTTCTTGGATACTTCCAGCATGGTGCTGTCGGCAAAGCGCAGGGCCGCATCGTAGCGCAGCAAGGACTGCAACAGCCAGATCATAGCTGGCAGTAGCCGGTGGCAGTGAGCCACAAAGTTCTGGTACTTGGGCAGGTGAGGAAAGTAATCTCCATAATCCCGCCGTATCCAGGAATGAATGGCCTTGAGTGTTTTGTGCGGTTCGTTGAGGCCGTCCCAGATGAGGATAGTGAGCAGCTCACTATCCCGGAGAGCCGAAGGACGACCACCGAACGGATAAGGCTCGTGTTTGGGTAGACATTCGTCTACCCAAACAAACAGATCGACGATATGATGTTTTTGTAAAGCACTCATGTTTGTTTCCTCTTTTAGCTAGCACTTCAAGAGTAGCAAAACGGGTGCTTTATGTGTTGGGGGTTTCGTGATTCACGGGGTTATGTTTTTAACGCAGCTGGCCGGCAGTCTTGGCACCCACCTCGCTGCTATGACAGTAACATTGTATAATCATAGTACTCCTGCGCTGAAAAACGCATCAGTAGCTGTACTGACCAAGGTTGGCTTGGTTAGCTCACATCTTAGAAAGAGGTACAGACATGACACCTGCCGTGGCGGGACGTTGTCTTGTTGGTGTGCTGCTTGTGACACTGGTGGCCTGGATTGGATTACGGCTGGACGCCGGTCAACTCCCCATCCCCCTGGTGCTGATCATGGTCGCCTGCTTTGTTGCTGCCATGGTAGCCCTTGTGAATGCTGCTTCACGAGAAAAAGATCCCGAAGGCACGAACGTCATCTACCCACCCATGCCGTCCCCAGAACCACTCGGCACCCTGCCCACCTCATCCTCTCTGGAAGAAAAGAAAACCTCCTCCCCAACCTGCCGAGTATGCGGAAAGATCAATGCGCCCGGCCGGTACTTCTGCCAAAACTGTCAGACCCCGATGTCAGGCCCCATCAGTTAGCCGCCAGTACAGCGCCTCTGGAGTGGTGACCAGATATCAAATCACCGGGTGGGTGGTCTTTATGATTCGTTGGACGCCACTAGCGCCCCCTGAACCACAAGAGACCATCCACCCGAAGACTGCAGAGTAGAGATAGTAATCTCAAGCTGTACTGATGAGCTGTATTGGCAGCGAATCTTCAAAAATAATAATCGTGGGTGGGTCGCGCGGGGCATTGATGGGTCTTGATGAAGGATGTCCTCCAGTCAATTGCCACCAACGCCACGCGCGGTTCCCTATCAGATGTTTCTATCGCCGACGGCTCTAGAAGTCGTCGTAGTAGCCATCATCGCCGAAGAAAGGATCTTCCTCGACGATGTAGTCGCGGTAGCCGTAGGGGTCGACGACGTAGTAGTCGCTAATCACGCCGGGACAGACGTACGAACCGGCAGCTTCAGCCAGCGGATCCAGGTCCTCCGGCCACCGGTGGCCGATCTTGGCAGCCAGTCGGTCGACCGCGGTCACCGTCTGAACACCCGTGACGTCCACCTCGGCGCACAGCCAAGCCACGTTGTCCAGGAGGTCCCGGTTGTTCAGGAAGTCGAGCTCGGGAAAATCCTCGGCGTAGTCCAGGATCTCGTCGCTGTAGTCCTCGGCGGTGAAGGTGTAGTCATCCCGCACGTCGTCGAAGGTCTGGACGTTGCGGTTGGCATTGGGTCGGCTGCCACTGGCACCAGCGTCGCCACCACAGGCGGAGACCGCGAGGGCCAGGAGAACCAGGACACCCAGCAGCACTCGGCGGCCAGGAGATTGAAAAGCGGACACTGCCGCTCCTCTCTGTAATTTCGGGTACGAACTTGCACTTCTTGGGCAAACAAAACTCTGATAGAGTCGTGCAAACTATACCATTTTTACAAAGATAATTCAATATTTACGCACCCCAATCACGAATTAGCCTATCTGTTAGTCTGATTCTCTTGTGCTTTTCCGACAGATAAGGGGGCCTGATTCGGATACATCCTATCTGTAATTTAACAGGGGTTCTAATTCGTGATTCAGGTACTCTTCTACCTAGAGGGTCCACATAGGTGCTTCATCGGGCGTTTCGACTTCTGCACTGTCATTTGCCGGTTTCTCTACTCCCGGAAGGGCCTGGGTTAGTCGAGCCAACCTGGTCATGTTTACCTCTAGCTCATCAAAGGTCCGGGCAGATACTATACCGAGCAACGCACTAGAAAGTTCTATGGGCTTATCCTGGACGGCCATTGCATTAAAACCCTCGCCCAGAGCACGATACCTTTCAACCTGTTCGGCGCTATACCCTTCCTGTTCCATGCGGGTCACGACATTGGAATGAACTATCTTCCTCTGACCAGCCACCATCAGGGCGGCCGCTTCGTCTCGGGCAAGCTCGAATGCCGAACGGCCGGCACCCGCACGATCGTCCTCACCCTGGGGTGAAGGTATCACGCCACTGGCACGCAGCACTCCCCATACGGCATGGCTGGTTTCATGTGTCATGACCTCTTGCTTCTCGTTGTCACCATATCCTTCGTACACCACCACTATAGGGGTGTTATAGTGCTGGAGCATGGCCTCTGAGGCAGCAAACGCGAGGCTATCACTACCAAACAACGCCTCGTTCTGCTTGCCATTAGTGTATACAATCTGTGTACCGTAAGGACCCTGCTCTACTCTAGTTACGGATGCAAGCGCTGCTTCATCCGGCTCGCCACTATCGATAGGCGGCTCGTGTCCTGCAGCTTCGTAGGCTTCTCTGAGCACGCTTCGATACTGACCAATAACTACTTTCGCGCGCTGAGACTCATCCAGACCCTCTAGTTTTTGACCGGCAGCATCAAGGGTTGCCTGCACCTCTGCCGAAGCTGGAAAGTCGTCGACCGCCTCTCCTCGTACCAGTGCAGCGTATGTGTTGCCGAACTCCTGTGAGGCTTGCAAAAACTCTTCATCACTTAGCCGATCCAAGGGTTCCCGAACCTCAGCCCCAGAGGGCACAAGAGGTACTTCGTGAGCTGTATTGGGAAGTAGATTTTCCATTTTTTATTTTCGTTTCAACTATTTTAATATAGCATAAAACTGTACTTTTATCAAGTTTATACAACCTGAATCCCGAAACTACACCCCTGTTATAAGGATTTGGGTGAAGTTGCCGTCTCTGTTGGGGTGAGTAGACTTTCATTTTCACCTACCTCTGTTAAATTGAGTTTCGGGATTCAGGTTATACATGCATGTCAGCTACTCTCTCTGCTTTTTGCCCACTAGGTGGTGTACTACTCCGAACTGCACAATCTCGTGCGTATTGAGGTCTATAGTCTGGAGAAAGCCTGTAGTGAGGATATTTCTGTTGGCTTGTACGTAGGCATGGTTACGCCATAAGAGCCCTATGATTTTACCCAAGGTAGTCGTAGGCTTACCCCAATCGCTCAATACCAGCGTGCCGCCCGGTTTTAATATGCGGTGCATTTCTGATAGCATTTCTTTTTTTCCTACCAGAGGGATATGGTGTAGCACCTGAGTACTTATAACGAAATCAAAATGAGCAGTGGGATACGGCAACTCTTGAGCAAACCCCTGCCGAATCTGGGCCCGTTTCCCGAGCCCTGCCCGTGCTCGCTCAAGCATATCGGGTGACGGCTCAAGCCCGTAGAGCTGTACGCCCTTGTCACACTTTTGACTCAGCAGTTGCAGAGTCCTGCCCGTACCGCACCCCACATCCAGGACACGCTGCCCAGGCTGAGGATTGACCAAGGTCAGATGTCTTGCCTTGATGCGATTCCATACTGCACCGCGATAATCGTAAGTCTTTGCCTGTCGCCCGGTTATGAGTTCACCCTTTGTCTGCATGCTCAAATTATAGCTCAGGCTTGGCCTCGACGTGGAGTCATCTCCTCTTAAGCTAGTCTGTGCGGGCGTCTTGGCCAAGGAGGCGGGCACGCATTTCTTCGAAGCGGCGCTGTTGTTCGGCGGCAATCTCGTCTGGGGTTGGTTCGGCTGGAGGCGGAGGAGGAGTACCGGGAGCCTGTTTTTTACCAGGAGCTGTTCCTGCAGCAGCAGGAGCAGTGCCATTACCATTACCGCCATTACCGCCCTTGCCTGCGATGACATTCACAACAGGTATGACAATTGGACTGCGCTGGGTGTACTCGAACAAGAAATGGGTGACATGCTCTTTGAGCTCTAGCTTGAATCGGTCCAGATCTACTCGCTTAAAGCGCTGGCTGACTGCCCGCTTCAGCTCTATACGGAAAGCGTTCATGAGCTCTTCGTTATCGCGCATATATATGAAACCACGGCTGATGATATCTGGGCTAGTAAGCAGGTTGCCGGTCTTTTTGTCTATGGTTAGAACAATGGCTACCAAGCCTTCTTCTGCCAACATCAGGCGGTCCTTGATAACCACGCTGCTAACGATGGCACCAGACTGGTCTACCAACACAGTACCAACTGGTACTTTACCGGTAATCTGGATGGCGTCTGGTGACAGTTCTACTATGTCGCCGTTCTCGGCATTTACGCAATCTTTGCGCGGGATGTTGTTCTCTATTGCGATTTCTATGTGGCGCTGTTTTTTATAGTAAGACCCATAAATCGGAATGAAATATTTGGGCTTGGTCATATTAATCATGTCAGCATATTCGTCGATACTAGCGTGACCAGACACGTGCAGCGGTCCGTTGCCGTCTAGTTCGTGGGTGATGTGCTGGAAAACATGCACATTCTTGCGCATCAGGTTGTCTACCATGGCAGAAATAAGCGCGTCGTTGCCACTCTCTGGGATAGGCGTACTACTGAGGATAACGGTGTCTTGCTCTTTTAGTTTGACGTGCTTGTGGTCGCCACTGGCCATGCGCTGCAAGGCACTGCTGGGCTCGCCCTGTCCACCGGTACATACTACTACGACGTCTTGGTCTTTTAGATTGGGCACGGTAGAAATGGGCACAAATGTCCCTTTGGGAATCTTGATAAAGCCGTTGCGCACTGCCATTTCTAGGGTACTGATCATACTGCGGCCATCTAGGGCGATCTTTTTGTTGTGGTGTACGGCAGCATTCACGATCATCTGCACGCGGTTGACGTTAGTACTAAAGATAGCCACAAAGATACGTCCTGGGGCTTTGTCCATGATGTCTACATAACTCTGTTCGATGGTGCTCTCTGATGGCGTGCGACCCAGACGGTCGGTAGTGGTGCTCTCGCTGAGCAGCGCCAGCACACCTTCGTCGCCCAGTTGCTTGAGCCGTTCGATATCCGTACGCTCGTGGTCTAGTGGATTAGGGTCCAGACGGAAGTCACCAGTGTTGACGATGCGACCTACTGGAGTATCGAGCACCACCACGGTGCTGCCAGGTATGGAGTGCGTAACGCGTACGAGTTCCACAAAGAACGGTCCGACCTTGAGTCGCTCGTGCGTGTTTTCGTTCATGATCACGGTCTCTAGGTTGAAGCCTTCGGGCATAGGCAGCCCAAAGTTCTGGAAGATTTCTTCTACGCGTCCAATGGAGAAGCGTGAGCCATAAATAGGTGCTGGTAGCTTGGGTACAATGTGCGGCAGTCCACCAATGTGGTCCAGGTGGCCATGCGTAATAATGTAGCCGCGCAACTTGTGCTTGATAGATTCGACATAGCTAACATCGCAAATGCCGTAGTTGATACCTGGCAGGTCGACCCCTAGGTCGTTTCCGGCGTCGATAATTACGGCGTCGTTCATGTATTCGACCAGGACCATGTTCTTTGACCCACCACCGTCCATGCCACCGAGTCCGATGATCTTGAGGCGGGGATTGTCGTCGATAAAGTTGGCCCGCTGGGGGCGCTTGCCTTCTGATTTTTCAGGCACTTCTAGGTATTGGCTGATAACCCGTTGGGCATCGTCATGGGTACGTTTCTGGGCGCGGATAGCAGCACCGCGGCTGGCGCTGCGTACGGGTGCTCCACCCACCAAAGGTCTGGTGCGACCCCGTGCAGGGGCTCCGCCTTGGCCGCGTTTATTCTGATTAGTTGGTTTGTTCATACTTGTTTTTATTCCTTTCGTAGGTTAAAGGGTTCTTAGAATCTGTTCATGATTTCGCTTTTGCCTCCAAAACTGATCCACTTTGGATGACAATTCGTTCTAGTTTATCTGGCGTAACCGTAGTTACGGCTGATAGGCTAGGGCGGATTGGCGCCGGAATGGGCGGTTTTGGGGTGAAATTGGAGATCATGGACAGGTTCTTAGGCTTTTATCTTGTCTAAAATGAGTGGGATGCGCGCAAAGTCATCTATAAGTGTCTGGCGCATACCTCCGTTATATAAGGCTGCTGCTGGGTGAAACAGCGGCAAATAGACCCTGCCCTTGTGTCGTTTGGGCTGGCCATGGACTTTGCTAATTTGTAAGTCCGGTAGGAAACAATTCATGCTATGGCGACCAAGGGTGGCCACCAGCTTGGGCTGAATTATGTCCAACTGGGCTTGCAAGTACGGCAAGAAGACGGCTTTTTCTTCGGGCAGTGGGTCCCGGTTATTAGGCGGGCGGTACTTTACGATATTGGTAATGTAAATGTCCTTTCGTTGCATGCCGATCATCTCTAGCATCTCGTCCAGAAACTTCCCGGCTGCTCCGACAAATGGCAGACCCTGTAGATCCTCGTGCTTGCCTGGAGCCTCACCAATAAAGACGATCTGGGCGTCTGCACTGCCATCACCAAACACAATCTGCGTGGCCTGGGCAGCCAAATCTTGGCACACATTGTCTGCCAAGATTTTGGCTTTTAACTGTTCTAAATCATCTTTTTTTGCCATAGGTTCTGAAAGAGCGAATCCCCAACTTAATACCCACTACCAGAAGCATGACGCACCCCAGATACTGCCACCAACTGCCCGTGTCTATGGCACGCGATCCGAGAATATACGCCAGCGCAAAGGCGGCTATGCTCTGCAGGTGCAAGGCGGTTGGTTTGCTAAATGCTTCTGGGGTTTTCTTCATGCTTATTGCTTATTTCTTCTTGTCGTTTAGTTCACGGGCGGCTTGCTTCATGCTGAGGTTGAGGCGGCCCCTCTCATCTATAGCTACTAGCTTGACAGTCACCAGGTCGCCTTCTTTGACCACGTCACTTGGCTTGTTAACACGCTCTTCTTTCATTTCTGATACGTGCACCAGGCCATCTTTGCCAGGCAAAATCTGTACAAAGGCACCAAAGTCCATGACACTCACCACAGGCGCATCTTTGTAGATAGTGCCTATTTCGGGGTCTTCGGTCAGGTTCTTAATGTACTTGATAGCACCGTCGATGCTTGCCTTGTCTGGGCTGGCGATGAATACCGTGCCGTCGTCTTTGATGTCTATCTCGGCACCGGTCTCGGCAATAATCTTGTTGATAGTCTCGCCACCCTTGCCAATAATTTCGCGAATCTTGTCTGGGTTGATCTGAATGCTTTCTACCCGTGGAGCGTAGGGACTCATCTCGGCACGAGGCTCTTTGATGGTAGTCAGCATGTGCTCGAGAATATGAGCGCGGCCTGCTTTGGCTTGGGCGAGTGCTTGGCGCAAGATATCGGGGCTTAGTCCATGGACCTTCATGTCCATTTGTAGCGCTGTGATACCTTCCGTGGTGCCGGTTACCTTGAAATCCATGTCTCCGGCAAAATCTTCGGCATCTGCGATATCACTCATGATATAAGGTTTGTCGCCATCCAGCATCAGTCCCATGGCAATACCACTGACTGGCCGTTTGAGCGGCACACCTGCATCCATCAGCGCTAAACAACTACTACATGTCGCTGCCATGCTGGTGCTGCCGTTCTGGCTCATTATTTCAGTCACTGACCGAATGGTATAGGGGAATTCCGACTCTTCAGGAAGCACGGCTGTCAGAGCTCGTTCGGCCAAATAGCCATGGCCAATTTCGCGCCGGCCAGGACTGCCGAGGCGCTTTACTTCACCAACCGTATAGCCAGGGGCGTTGTAGTGGTGAAAATAGCGTCGCTCGCCCTGTTTTTCCATGGTGTCTACCATCTGAGCGTAGCTGAGCGGTGCCAGGGTCACAATGTTCAGGGCTTGGGTCATGCCTCTGGTGAAGATGCTAGAACCATGAGCCCGTGGTAACAGGGCTATTTCGCTGCTGAGCGTGCGGATTTCTTCTAGTTTGCGGCCGTCTGGACGAATCTTTTTCTTGACGATCTCTTGGCGGACATCCTTATGAATGGCCAGCGTCATGGCATCTTCGTAGCTGCCGCGCTTGTCGTCATAGTCTTCACCGTGCTTTTCGGCAAAGGCTTTATGGAACTCATCACGCAAGCTGGCAACCAAGACGTTGCGTTCTGGGTACGGTGCCCGTAGTTTTTCGCCTAGCTTGCCGGCCAGCCACTTGTCTACCTCTTTCTGGATGGAGTCGTCAGGTAGCAAGACTTCGTATTCTTTTTTGACCACGCCAACTTTCTTGACCAGGTCTTTCTGCAGCTTGATAGCAGGCTGCATAGCTTCTTGGGCCCAGGTGATGGCGTCGGCTACTTGTTCTTCGGTCGCTTCGTTAGCGCCGGCCTCTACCATCATGACGCCGTTTTCGGTACCGGCCACCACCAGGTCGAGTTTGCCGGTGTCTAGCTCTTCGGCGGTCATAAAGGCCTGATACTTGTCGTCCTTCATGCCTACACGTATACCTGCAACAGGGCCGTCGAACGGTGCACCAGTAAGCATAAAGGCGGCGCTCATGGCAATCATGGCAATCATGTCAGGGCGAAAGGCTGGGTCCAGACTGAGCACAGAGGCGACGCCCTGTACTTCGTAACGGAAGCCTTTTGGCCATAGGGGTCGGATAGGTCGGTCGATCAGGCGGCCAATCAGTACAGAGTCGTCACTGGGACGACCTTCGCGCTTGATAAATCGGCTACCGCTAATCTTGCCGGCGGCGTACATTTTTTCTTCGTAGTCGATGCTCAATGGGAAATAGTCCATGTGACCCACGGACTTCTCGCTGACCATAGCTGTGCCAAGTACAACAGTGTCACCGTAACGGGCAAGCACTGAGGCACTGGTACGAAAACCAACCCGCCCTACTTCGAGCGAGAGTTTCTTGCCGCAGAAGTTAGTCTCTACGGTTATTACTTTTTTTCCAAAGGGATTGATGGTGCTCATCTATCTTTCTGAAGACCTTTCTGGGAGTTGTCACTGCCAGGGTGCAAATATACTACGAGCCTTGTGCTTAAATAATGCACGCGTATATCTGGTGCTCTGCCAGCGACCTGTTCCCTCTTGTAATGTGCACAAGTTGCCGCTCTCGAGATTCAAGAACGGTGGTTTATGCACTTTTCTAGCGACGAATACCTAGTTTTTTGATCAGATCCAGGTAAGCCTGGCTGTCTTTTTGTGCGATGTACTTCAGCAAACGCTTGCGCTTGCCAACCATTTGCAACAGACCACGGCGAGCCATGAAGTCGTGTTTGTTTACCTTGAGGTGCTCGGTGAGCTCCCTGATACGCTCAGTCAAGATACCAACCTGCACAGCGGGGCTGCCGGTGTCGTTCTTTTCCTTTTGCAGGTCAGCAACGATTGTCTGCTTCTTTTCAGATGCAATCATTCAGAACTCCTTTCCTAGCTGGAAGGCATTCTGGTGAGTGCCAGCTGTTAGTTCTTGTGAGGAGGCATACCCATCGGTACGCTGACGAGCAAAACTAGCAGCTGGTGCCGCCAGAATGCTTTGCAGCGGAAAGGAGTTCTGTAATGCTTGCATGAAAATCATCTAGTCCCAATCTATTTACGTTTACGGAAGAGTTTTGATGGCGTTAGGCACCATATTAGCATACTCCTATCTGTTAGGCAAGACTAAGCCACCTGGGCTTCGTCTGGCTCTGGCAGGTTACGATCGTCCTCGACCTGTCGTACCCACCGACCCACGTGCCCCAGCTGGCGGCGACCGCCCCAGTTATTGGTAGTACCGTGACTGCCAGGGACAACATGCAGCAGACTACGAGCGCCAATGGTGTCCAGGGTAGCCCCTACTTCTTTAGGTCGGAAGTTTGGATCCCGCTTGCCCAAGAAGAGGCCGACGTCGTGACCCTCGGCAATGAGCGTACTTAGTTGAGGCACCAGTGATTTATCCAGGGCATAGTCAAGCGTTGGGTTGAGCCGTCCACTTAGCATTTCGGCAAGGACGTAGCCGCCTACTTCTCTTATTGCATCGAAGTTACCCTTGGGATCTACCAGCAAGTTTTGCTCCATGCGTAGTAGAGCGTTCTTGACTGCAAAACGGTAGAGAAAGCCAGCCTTTGCGCCCAGTGGATGATTCTGGAAGGCTTCTTTGTTGAGTCCGAGCACTCCCATAACAGCGACAATGTCGACGCCTTCGGGGGCTGCACCAGCCGAGATGAGGGCTACCCCACTGCCCTGGGAGTTTCCGAGGCGGTGGGCGGGCGCGTCACCAGGTTTGCCAGCCCTTTCGTTCAGGTGTGCGGCAACAGCTTGTGGGGCTTCGGTCGCCATGAACTCGATGTATTTTGCCTCTGCAGGAAGTTCCCGAAACGGTAGCTCTACCGCAGTTGCTTGCAGATCATTCACACCCAGCTCGTGGACGGCTTTGGGAAGTGCTAATCCTCTTTCTCCGAGGCCACCGTAATACTGGGCCAAGGTGTCACGGGACGATGCGTCTGGATGTTCGTAAAGCGTTATTGAAAGATCATGGACTCTGCCGTCTACTTCTACTACCCAAGGAAATGTTTCTGGTTCTGAGGGCATGTGTTCAGGGGAAAAGCTCATGATACTCCGTTCATTTAGTGAACAATATTATACCCTATTTGATCAAATAGTTCAAAATATCAGCTTTTTCTGTCAGGAGCCGGGCATCTTTGATATCAAAATCCCCTACTTGCGCACGGTGTTTCTCAAGGACAAACCCCTTGGCCTGTAGTCGTCTGATGTCGAGAATTTAGATGAAGATAGACAAAAATGGTTTTTTATTGTAAAATAACTATAATATGTTACATCGTGACGGAACAATGGAATCCGAGCGTGAAGTGCAGCCTATCGAACACCTCGTCGGCTTTTATGAGCAAGCACACCACGAAACAGATCCGGCCTGGGCCTCTGATCTACGGTTTTGTGCTGATCTCGCCCAAAATTTGCTAGATCAGGGCGGACGGGCCCTAGTAGTTGGTGGGTTCGTACGAGATTCGCTGATTGCCCGCCATACAGGCGAGGCGCTGGCGTCTAAAGATATAGATATTGAGGTATACGGAGTGCCTTTTGGGCAGCTTGTCCCTGCCTTGCGAGCATACGGCGAAGTTAACCTGGTTGGTGCCAGCTTTGGCATTGCCAAGCTCACCAACCCAGAGAGTGGAGATGTATTGGACTTCTCTATCCCCCGGCGTGACTCTAAGGTAGATCGGGGACACCGCGGCTTTATAGTCACCGGCGATCCTACAATGACCATAGCCGAAGCGGCAAAGCGGCGCGATCTGACCATAAATGCCCTGGCCATGGACCCTCTCACCGGCGAACTGATTGACGAGTATGGGGGCGCTGCAGACATTAAAGCCGGTGTGCTGCGTGCTACCGATCCTGAATTATTTACCGATGACCCTTTGCGGGTACTGCGCGTCATGCAGTTTGCCGGCCGTTTTGGGTTTGATGTAGACCCCCCGACTGCTGACCTCTGTCGATCGCTTGACCTCACCGAACTGCCCGCCGAACGTGTGGGCGAGGAATGGCTGAAACTGATCACTAAATCACCGCGGCCCAGCGTAGGACTCGAGGTAGCTCGCGAATTGGGCGTGCTGGATCAATTACACCCAGAACTAGCCGTACTGGACACTATTCCGCAAGAAAGTGAATGGCACCCCGAGGGAAATGTTTGGAATCACACCAAGCATGCTATTGATGCCGCCGTGCAAGTTGTACAACGAGAGGGTTTGCAAGGTGATGATGCGCTGGTTGTCTTATTTGGCGCCCTCTGTCACGACCTAGGCAAGGCTACGACCACTGCACGCAAAGAGAAGAATGGCGTTATGCGTATTACCGCTCACGGCCATGAAACTGCCGGTATTGAACCCTCGAAGCGTTTCCTGGAACAGATACAAATGAAGCGTAGCGTGGTACAAAAGGTCCTGCCCATTGTTCGTGATCACCTGTGGCATGTGCATGTCCCTGAGCCCACCCCTAAACAGCTGGGACGCTTTGCGCAACGTCTGCACCCAGCCAGTATCAGGCTATGGGACCTGGTGAGTCGGTGCGATTCTAACGGTCGGGGGCACGACTTTGAGCCCACTACTCGTTCACATGCCATCTACCTGCAATCGCTCGATATGGCTGTGGCCGAGGCTCCACCGAAGCCCATAGTGGGAGGCCATCACCTGATCGAGCTACTGGGCATGAAGCCTGGCCCAGAGTTTGGCCCGCTACTGGATCTTCTTTTAGGAGGCCAGCTGGACGGAGCCTTCTCTACCCCCGAAGAAGGGATTGCCTGGCTACAGAAAACACATATTCACGCCAACGCTACGCTATAAGACTAGCCAGAATGGTGGTTGCCGAAAGCCCTTCTATGGGCATGGCCTGAGCCTCGTCAAAGCTCCCCACCGTGGTACGGCGGAGCGCAGACGTATAAGCTCCCGTGCCTAATTTTTTACCCACATCCTCCACTAAAGTTCTGATATAGGTGCCACTGGACACCCTAACCACAAAATCTACCTCGGGGTAGGCATAGCGCCGAAGTTCTAAAGAATAGATAGTGGCTTTTCTGGACTCCAGCACCACCTCTTTGCCCGCCCGAGCCAGTTTATAGGCACGCTGACCATTCACCTTGATAGCCGAATAAGCTGGCGGGATTTGCGATATCTCACCCACGAATTGACGGATAACCCCCAACAGCTCCTGTTCCGAGGGGACTTTGTCCGAAACGGCTGCTTTTTCGCCTTCTTCGTCGCCAGTGGTACTGGTCTGCCCCAAGCACATGGTCACCTCGTAGGTTTTGTCGGTTTTGGACAGTTCTGGGACGCGCTTGGTGTACTTGCCCAACACCAATACCAACAGCCCGGTGGCAAGCGGATCGAGTGTGCCAGTATGTCCCACTTTGGGCTTTTTCTGGCCCGTTTCTGCACGGACCATGCCCCGAACTTTGGCCACCACATCAAAAGACGTCCAACCTTTGGGCTTATCAATAAGCAGAATGCCATCAAACATACTCCGCTATTATACAGACGTAGTTCGTATTATAATATTGATTTATAATCAAAATAATGCTATAATTAGCATACTCTTAAACTTAAGACAAAAATGAGCCAAACACAAGAACTTTCCCCAGGCCCCTCACAGGGACAAGAGCTAGACCTCGGTCCTCAGGCGATGCTCTTAGATATACACCTGGTTGACGACACTGTAGTGCAGGATACTTTTGTACGTGTGGGCCATGAATCTGGAGCGCAAGTCCTTACAAATGACGCCGAGCTTTTTATTGCCCTCCAGCAATACGGACCCCTTGCATTTGATGAGAGAACCCCGGGAGAGGCTATAGAACTTGTTACCATTGGGATATCAAAGGTGACCTCTGGGCTCGAAGCAGCCACCACCATAAGCATGGATGAGGCTAACATCTTGACGCTCCGAACCTCCACCGAGGTTGTAGGTGTGACTGGCGACCCATCAGAGGGCTCGGTAGACGTGACACTAGATAGGCGATCGTTCAATAACCCACGGTATGTGAGTGAGCGGCTCAATGACGCAACCTATCCCCATTATTACGCTTATCAATCTATCGCCGAGATACAACAGCTCTATGCAGATTTAGGGTTTGAGGTAACAATGGCCGGTGACGCCACTGCCCAAATCTCGTTCCCTACCCCGCATGAGCTCAAGAGACGGTTAGATATACTGCGGCAAGCAGATGCACTCAAACCAGAGGACGAGAAATCGGCCATTTACTATCCTGATGTTGAGATATTGGAGACGGGCCATATCGATGACCACATTTATCTGAGTATATTAAAACAGGGCAAGTTCCCTATTGGTGCAACTAACTTCTTTTATTTCCTGCACGATGCGGCCACGGATCACGAGCAAGCCTTGTATGAGCATGGCGAACCGTTGATGGACTTCATGGCACAGTACGCGGCGGCGGCCCTAGAGGATGGACCCTTGGCGTTCTCTGGCCTGAACCCAAAGGTTGCCGCTGGTGAATATGATGACGACAAAAAGTTTTCGGAGGCAGCATGGCTTGCAGATAACCTTACTTCTAGTTTGGTACGGAGACAGTTAGATAAGGCACCGGAGCTGTTGCGAGAAGAAGCACCTTTTGCCGAACGAGTCTGCGACGACATGGTAGCGGCCCTGAAACGAACAGGCAAACTTGGCGACACCCAAGTGGTTGCAGCCCTGCTAAAGCAGGGAGTTGTCACGACTGTCGAAGAAGTAACAGGCCAGCATATCGTAGAGGAGCTAGAGCGCACCGCACGCAAGCGATTTCATATAGAAATAAAGGTCGCGGAACAAGAGCCTGACTTTATCGACGACGATTTTTAGAGCAAGCCCCTGCTAGGAAGCCGGGGAGCTGCTATCGGCAGAAGGTACCGGTGGCATGATGGGTGGTGGCATAGTCGGTGGTGCGGTGGCGTCGCTGGCCGGAGCCGCTGTATCGTCTGGCGGCAAGCTGTCTGACTCTGGTACCAACGTCTGCGGGAAGCTGACGGTACCGTCTTTATCAATATCTATGTGAGCGCCGGGTTTTTGGTGTTCTATCTCCGAAAGCGGCGAAGCTCCCATGGCGGCTGGCGGCTCTAAGGGTTCTGTACCGCTAGCGGCTGCCAGGGCTGCTGCTACCTGGTCACGGGCATTGGTTTCTGTTGGCAGTTCGTCCAGGTTGGTGCCGCCTGTCGGGGCGTCCGCTAGTGGCTGATTGGTGTCCGCACCATCAGTAACGGCGGCTGGGAGCGTGACGTCATCGGCCGGGGCCACTGGCGCACTGCCAGGTATGGTCAGAACTGGTACGTCTGTTACTTCAGGAGCCCCCAGGTCATCAGCTGGGCTGGGATTGTCGGCTGCATCTTTTTTAGGATCTGGCTTGTCGGCATGTTCAGGTGGCTCAGAGTCTATAGCCTCGTAGTCTAGGGCCATGTCGTCGTCTTTTTTGGGTGCAGCACTGCCCGGGGCTGGGAGTGGAGGAAATAGCGGTTCGGGCGCCGGTGGCGGTGCGGTGAGATGAGGGCTATTAAAAGTCTGCTCTAAGGCCTTGAGGGTCTTGCCCTCCCCTACTTTGGCAGATGCGGTGCGGTGTGGACTATCTACAACCCGCTCAAGCTCCTTCAGGGTGCGATCGTCCATAACGTCAATGACCGCCTGGGGCAGCTGTGGCTCTGGCGGTTTTGGTGGTACAGGAGGTGGTGGTGGCGGAGGCAGTGGTTCGGGCGCCGGTGGCGGGGGTGGTGGAGGCGCCGGGGGTTCTTCATGAGGGGGTTCGGGTGGAGGTGGTGGCGGTAGTTGAGGTGGCTCAGGTTTTGGTTCTGGTGCTTTAGGGCGCGGGGGTAGAGGTGGAGGTGGAGGCAAGGGTTCATCATTGGTGTGGGCCGCGCCAGAATTGTGCTTGAGTAGCGGCGTATTCACCGCCGGCAGGTTGAGCGACCCCCCTGTTGGATCGTAGCCCGTGTCTTCGTCGGGTGGTGGCGCAAGGCCGAGTTCGCCGGGTACCTGGGGCATGGTAGTTTGCATGGCATCTTCAAGGCGCTGGGTCAGTGGTGGCTGCTCTAGGAAGTCACGACTATCCACCTTGATATGTGCCTCTGATTTTGGCACTGGAGGTGGCAGAGTTGGCTCGTTCATTGGGGGCAAAGGCGGGGGTGGTGGAGGCGCCGGGGGTTCTTCATGAGGGGGTTCGGGTGGAGGTGGTGGCGGTAGTTGAGGTGGCTCCATGGGGAGCATCTGCCCTTGGTCGTCAATCTTTATCTGTTCGATTGGCTTTGCCGGTTCTTCTGCAGGGGGCTCGGGCGCTTCTGGTTCTTCGTCGTGCTCGATCCGTAACGATCCATCACCGCTCGCTGCATCTTCTGGTGGTTTCTGGTCCTTATCTTTGGCGCCCTTCTTGGGTTCTTTTTTGGCGAGCGGTTCTGCTGGCGGTAGCTCTTCGGGCTGTTCCAGTTTGGACGACACCAGCTGCTGGTTGGCACCGGCTGTCATCAGTTTGGCACTGGCACTCATGGTGACCGAGGTAGTTTTTTGGTTACTGAATCTGTCGGTTTCGGCAACGATACCTGTTAATAGTGCGGTCGCCATTTGGGCGTCTAGCGAATTGGCCTTGACCAGTTCGGCCAGTGACACCACCATCTCGCATAAACTGCTAGCCTTGGCGTCAGCCCAGTTCATGCTGCCTACATCGGCACCCTCGCTGTTGGTGTTGATGCTTGCCACTGTTGCATCATGCAAGATACGGCCATGAGCGGTAATGGCTTGATCTAGCTCTTCCCTGCTATGGACACCTAGTGCAATAACCACGTCGACGTTGAAATCGCCCTGGCTAAACTCAAGATCCTGCTGGCCGATAGATGTACGGTACGGAGTAATAAAGATCTTGACCATAGTGTCTTCGACCTTGTAGCGCAGTTTGTCAGCCTTGGACTTGTCCAGAGCAATAATAAAGTCACGCAAAGAATCGGTATTTTTCTCGAGTGTTTCGTCTGGCTTGAGGAACTCAAGAGTAGATGGCACCTGCCCACTAAAAACAGCCGAGGCGTGCTTGTCCAGCTTGTTCAGTAGTAGGGTCAAGCCAATGGCCGCCGACAGTTGGTCAACCGAAGGGTTGGCACTAACAGTCACCAAGACATTGCTTGCCTCTTTTATACGCTCTGCTATTTGATTCTTAGGATTTTCCATTTTGATTTTGATTTTTTTGGTTATACCTAGTCTCTGGCAGCGTACCATAAACATAAGCGTCCGTGCAATACTATACCCTCCGCATTACACCAAGGTGCTCCGGCCCAAGGATCTGCCCGCCTTTACAAAAGGAGTCCACCCCTGTATAGTCAGATCCGATAAATCGAGTTCTTTCACATCTATCATTTTGGCTAATAATCCCAAGGTCTGCCACTTGTTATCTGTTTTTCGCTTCCAGTCGTAGCTATAGCTACGCCTTGGAAGCCGAGAAAACAAACAACAAATCAGGCAGCTGCTTGTGATTCGCTATCAAAAGATAGACATGAAAGAGCTCTTAAACAACGATTAATAGAGGAAGCACGATGCCCATTATTAAATCAGCCAAGAAGCGCGTTAAGGTTGCTCGCAAAGCAACTGTGCGCAACGTCAAGACCAAGCGCACCCTGCGCACTGCCCTGAAATCCTTTCAGACAGCCGTAACTGGTGGCAAAAAAGATGTTAAGAAGGCCCAGAGCCAAGCACAGAGTGCTTTGGACAAAGCCGCCAAAAAGAATGTAATGCACAAGAACAAAGTTGCCCGCAAACAGAGACAGCTAGCCGCTAAAGCCAAAGCTGCTGCTGGCGCAAAAAAGACTGCCGCTCCCAAGAAGACTGCAGCCAAGAAAGCCGCACCTGCCAAGAAAACAGCTGCTAAAAAGGCTCCTGCAAAGAAGCCAGCCGCCAAGAAGTCGACCAAGAAATAATCCGAAACCGTCTTAGGGTTTTAAAGCCACCTTTTGCTAGGTGGCTTTAACTTTAGGAGAAGTTAGGCTGCTTCGACTAGATCGCCGCTGCCTTTGTTGCTCTTGTCCTTGCTAAGCTCTGGATCGTTACGCCGCCGTTCATCCATGCTAATAATCTTCCCTTTGTCTGCTTCTGCGGAAACTGGTGCCGGTGCGGCCTCGAGCGCTAGAGGACCAACGGGAGCCTCAGGACGAGACGGCTCTGGCGGTGCAGTAGTTGGTTTGGGCTGGGCCGCGGTTGCCGGCGAGGCTGTAGCCGTTCTTGCCTTTTTGAAGCCACCGTCTTCTTTGATCATACTGACCACGCCAAATGCTATACCATCCTTACTGCCCTCGCTGTCATTGTGGTATTTTTTGGCTAGATCCTTAAAGTCTTGCGCCGTTCCTTCACCTGTAGCCAGGTGGGGATTATCAGTAAGGATTTGGTTGTAGGCCACCAGTTGATCCGCCGCCAGGCGACGGCCAGCCAATGGTCCTTCGGTGGCAATAGAAGAGTTGTTGTCTTGAGGATTATTTTCGTACGCCCCAGGAGCTTCTCGTCGCCCCCTGGTGTGGCCGGATCCTTCCCCTTGCCCCTTGCTGCGGAAGGCTGAATGAAACGCCGTTGCCCGGGCCTGGCCAGCCAGCACGTCTTCGTAGACCTCGCCGCCACCGCTGGCAAATCCAATAAACACCTTTGCGGCGGCAAAAATCTGGTGGTCACGATGCTCGACAGAGGCAAACCTTTCAGGTGCCCCGGCAAGGACTTGGCTGAGCACTTGTTGCTGCACCTCAGCCGACATCAAAACGCCCTTCTCTTCGAGCTTTTCCAAAACTTCATTCGACAATGTGGACTGGCTACTGTGCATTTCTTGTGTCAAGGTGCGCAGCCCCTCCGCTATCTGCTGGGGAGTGGGAGCCTCATCAGAAGCCGCACCCGTAATGACTTGTAGTCGAGCGGCGACTGCCTTGTCGAACCCTTCCAGCCCTACACGTGTCAGCTCCGCTTGGCCTTCCTGGCTATGCAAATACTCGCTACTAGACTGGGGTGCGGTAACCCTGGTTACTTCGGCGGCGAGCTCTCTGGTAATCATCTGCTTTGAGATACTTCTGTCCTCGATCGGAGACACAGCCCGTCGGTCATGGGGGCCAGTCGTACGAGCCAGGTGATAGCGAGCAGTGCTATCGTCCGGGGTATCTTTTTCTAGCCTGCGTTGCTCAATCTCGGAAAGTTTAGTTGCTGATACGTGCCCCGCAGCCTCAAGGGCCTGGGCTGTAGCGATGGTAGCGGCAGCTTCATGCTGGTTACCTACCTGATTTATAAAACGTTGAGCGTCTTGAACGGTATGTGCATCGACAAGGCTGCGCTCGGTCTCTACGGCCTGGCGTAAATCCCGGAGGGCAAACTCTATGGCTGCGTCCTGAGGTAGTTGCTGCTCAATACCGTCCAGGGGCGATTGCTGGCGCAGCTCATCTAGGGAGTGCATTTCTTGGTTTATGGGGGAGTAAGTTTCTGACATTTTAGTTTTTGCTGCCCGGCTTTTAGTTCCTGGAGTGTTTCATCTCTGTTAGCTGATGCACTCTGCGCAGAGCCAGTTTGGCGTGGCGCCTTGCAGCCCTGTCGTCTGGATTGCCTGTGAGTTTCTTCATTGTTGCCGCAAGTTTGCCAGCAGCACCTTCTTGCGATGTAAGCGTTCCTTCCATTTCCTCCAGAAGAGTTGTGGTGCTGAGTAGTGTATCTACACTGTTGAGGTAGGTGGTCAGGTCGCCCTGTGTGCGCCCCAGCAATGCTTCATGTCCCGAGGCTCGTGCTCGTTCCACAGCAGTACGCAGTTCTACTACTCGTGCACTCATTGCGTCCATGGTAATTTCAGACAGCATCAGCCATGCAGGTAGATGGGTCAAAGTATCATGCATGCGCAGTGAGGGATCTATGGCAACTATTGGTGTCTTTTCTTCGATAGCTCGTTCCAAGTCAGCGTGAGTATACTGATCGCCCTCGAACCATTTGGCTGTTGGCGCAAAACCCGTAACTACGCGTACCTCATCCAGGGTATCATTCAGAGAGTCTACGTCCGACACGGTGACATCGTATCTCAGCAGGCCGTCCTGTCTCCGAGCCGCCAGGTGCATACCAAACAATCGCAGAGCTGACCCAAGTGGTCCCTTGCTCCTCTGTTCGAACACCACACAATCCCCAAAGTTTTCATAGACTTCGTCTTCCTGGTCTTTCTGGATACGCTGGCCATGCTCAACATCGTCCGCTAGCTCGCTGTCCTTCTCTAGAGGCCTTTGGATAATGGTCATAGTCATACGGCCGTCGGGCTGGTTAACAATCTCGCTTTCTTGCCAAAAAAGCCTATCCAGATCAGACATAATTTCGAGATTATTGGCATGATACACAGTCTCTGGGGCCGTGATGGCTTCTGGTGCTACAAGAGAGTCAGTGTAGTTCATGAGTATATATAAACATTAGCATATTATTGCTGTTTTGGCAATATGCTTGCTTCATTTTATCAACCAAGCGTGTCAAGCATAATTAGTTTGACACAGAAATTAATGTACCTATAATAGTAGTTACTATGAATAAGTACACAACGACGGTGATCAAGACGGGAAATTCATATGCCCTTCGGGTGCCAAAGGCATATGTTGAGCACGCGCAGCTTAAATTAGGCGACAAGGCAGATATCACGTTGCCCCAGAAGCACACAGTACAGGACCGTAAGTATATTCAGCAGCTATGGAAAGAGCTCCAGGCGCTGAAGCCTTTTCAAACTATTCAAGACCCAGCCGCCTGGCAACGTGAAATCCGCAAAGACCGTCTGCTTCCTGGCCGAGACTAAACATATGGTTATTTTTGACACCAACGTTTTTGTCTACGCAGGTAATGGGTCCATCGACATCTCCAAACTTGAAGGGCTAGAAGCTTGCTACGCATCAATAAGCATAATTGAGGCCCTTGGTTTTCAACAGATCACCGCAGCAGAGCAGCGCGCGCTTCAGCGGCTCTTTGAGGCATACGAAAATATCGACCTAAGCCAGTCTATTATTGAGCAGGCCGTCAAGTTGCGACAAAACAAAAAAATGAGTTTAGGCGATTCAATAATAGCCGCTACTGCCCTCGAGCATGACCTTACGCTATGGACTGCAAATACTGATGATTTTCACCATATCCAGGGGCTCAAGCTATCAAATCCGCTGCAATAGCCTGCGCAAGGATGCGTCACTTTGATGGGTATCTTGATCGTACCTGTAGCAATCTCAAAACACCCCTGCACGGCGACCAGAAGATTTATCGCCTGGCTTGAGGTGCACGTGGATCAAACTTGGAGTTCTTGCCGTTAGATGGTCATGATGAGGTGCTGCAGGGCCTCGTCGGCGTCGATTGGTTCACTCTTTAGGCGAGTGTCCAAGATACAGGCATGGTGAACAAGTTTTTTGATTTGGCTCAGAGGCATACGCTGGACCAACCCCTGGGTTTTACGTACCACATAGGGGTTCAGCCGAGCCTCTTTGGCAATGGTGTTGGCGTCGCGCGAACCGGCCACCTTGACCACCGCCAGTATGTGCAGTTGCCACGCCAGCATGGCCATGATCTGCTGGGGCTCTACCTTCATACCCCGCTGCTCTTGGTACAGTCCCAGCGCCTGTTTGGTGCGGCCAGCCAGTGCGGCGTCTAGTAGCTCAAAGATAGTGCTTTGCGGCGTCAGGTTGGTCAGGAGGTCTATGGTTTGCTTGGATATCTGCGGGTCATAAGTAAGCAGCTTGAGTAGCTCGCTGGACAGCAATTGCTGGTGTATCCCTACCCGCTGCACCAAATAACGGGCATCTTCTTTTTTCAGGGTCGAACCCTGTAATTGGGCTTGCTGTACAAGCCAGCTCGACAGACCATTTTCGTCCAGTTCGGTGAATTCTTTATAGTCACTGTTTTTCTTGAGGAATTTGTAATAACTGAGCCGCTTGTCCAGCTTGGGCTCGACTATAAGTACGTCTGTGGTCTCTGGCACGCCGTCTAATAGCTGGGTGGCCTTTTCTAAAAATTCTTTGTTAGCGCTGGGACGCTGCAACAAGACCATTTTTTTGGATGCCAGAAACGGCAAGCTCTGCAGCGCTTCGCGAATACGGTCGTAGCTGATTTCTTCGCCGTCCAGACGCTCCAGCCCCATGTCGGTATAGTCCGCCACGAAAGCATCTACCAAACGATTTAGCTCGCTTCTGAGGGTAAAAGTGTTGTCACCGGTTAAAACTCGTATCATGCACCACTAGTATACGACAACTCCCATCCTGAGTTTTTTGTCGTTTGCATAACCTTTATTGTGAGAATTTTATCATTAATAACATTATGTGGACTTTTTTGAAAAAAAGTTTTGACATATTATTTGGCGTATAGTAGGATAATTCGGTCACACCAGTGGCAACAACCCCGTCCAATGCCCCGAAAAGGCAAAAAGACACCAAGAGGGAGAACCTTCCAGCATGAGCAACAAGACCAACGTCGTGGTCCTCGTCCCGGACACCACCGTCGCCTCGATGACCGACGAGGTCGCCGACAACAGCGTCCAGAAGGCCGCCGACGCCGCCGTCGCCGCCTACACCCCGTTCGACTCGGACAGCAACGTCCCGGTCATCACCTACGGCACCGACCTCGCCGGCGCCCTCGAGGTCGCCAAGCGCAACGCCGCGTCCACCGACGGCAACGACCTGTCGATCGTCATCAGCGACGGCAACACCGCCGACCGCGCCAGCGTCGAGGCCGCCGTGGCCAACCTGGACGGCGACAAGATCGTCATCGTGGTGGTGAACAACCAGCCCGACGGCGAGGTCGCCAACTGGCTGCGCCAGCTCGACGACGACGGCCCCGCCGCCGACGACGTGGACGTGCTCGACGTGAACAGCCTGCCCGGCGACGAGGTCCCGGTCTGGTTCGCCAGCTGAGCTCAGCTCATCGCCTGATCAGGCACACGGCATCGTAGCACTCGCTTCGACACCCGCCTGACAGGCAACCCCTCGCTGGGAGACGGTGCATTGGCCCAAGCCAACGCATGTGGCCATTGCGCCGTCTCCCTCAGGGGATCTCATCAACGTAGCAGTGATCTTTGATCACCCCCCTACCCCCGATGCGATCCCCTGCCCCCCTTTTTTTTGAACCGTACGCCCTCTGGAATCTACCAGAGGTTTTTTATTGCCTTTACTACTGAGTTATGTTATTGTATGCCTTGGTCTCACTTCGGTGGGATCGTTCATTTAAAGTACGAGTCTTCGCCATATTGGGGCAAGCAATGGCCGTATCACCGCGAGGTGGTGCCGTGATTGCTTGTTCCCAAAGAGAAAGGCACCAACCTGATGCGCTTCTTGCATCATCACGTCAAGAACCCCGACTCCATGTTCAGGATCTACTTCTTCACCTGGCTCACGACTCTCGTGCTGTACGGTGTCATCCTCGTCACCATGGGCCCAGCAGCGCTTCTGCCGCTGACCGCTCTGGTGATCATCGAGGTCGTCTTCAGCTTCGACAACGCCGTGGTCAACGCCAAGGTGCTGGAGAAGATGTCACCCATGTGGCAGAAGATCTTCATGACCGTCGGCATCGCCGTGGCAGTCATCGGCATGCGAGCCGTGTTCCCCGTCGTGCTGGTCAGCCTCACCGCCCACCTGGGCTTTGGCGAGGTCATCGACCTGGCGCTGAACCACCCGCACGTCTACGCCGAGCACCTGGAAACCGCCCACCCGCAGCTAGCTGCCTTCGGCGGCACGTTCCTGTTCATGATCTTCCTCAACTTCATCCTGGAGGACAAGGACATCGTCTGGCTGCGACGACTGGAGCGTCCGCTCATCAAGGTCGGCAAGCTGGACACCGTGTCGGTGATCGTCGCCCTGTTCACACTGCTGACCGTCGCCTCACTCTGGGGTGGTGACCACAAGGAAGCCGTGCTGTTCGCCGGTCTGCTCGGTCTGGTCGTCTACCTGCTGGTCAACGCCTTCGACAGCGTCTTCGAGAATGACGAGGAAGACGAAAGCAGCAACGGCAGTCAGCTGGCCAAGAACGCCGCCAAGGCGGGCTTCTTCAGCTTCCTGTACCTGGAGATGCTGGACGCATCGTTCTCCTTCGACGGAGTCGTCGGCGCGTTCGCCCTCACCGACAAGGTGCTGCTGATCACGGCTGGTCTGGGTATCGGTGCGGTGCACGTGCGGTCGCTGACCGTTCACGTCATCCGCCACCAGACCCTGACCAAGTACCGGTTCCTGGAGCATGGCGCTCACTGGGCCATCGGCGCCTTGGCGCTGTGTGTGCTGCTGAGCCTCCGGTTCGAGATCCCCGAGTGGGTCACCGGTAGCCTGAGCGTCGGCTTCATCACCGCCGCCTTCATCAGCAGCCGTCGGCACACCAAGAAGAACCCCCCGACCCCCGAGGTCGACGAGCCCAACGACGGCAACCACGCCGTCCCCAGCTCGACGCCCTTGCACGTCGCGTAGCAGTAACGGTGGCCCCCAAAAGGCTCTTTTTGCCCTCGGGGGCCACCCACTGCTCTGCCGCTGAAGACTCGTACTAAATTTTTTATACTAATAATCAAACGTACCCCCGTTGTAGGGGATTTTTATACCCAAATTTTGAATAAAAAAAGCGGGCCAACATGGAAGAATAAAAAAATCATGTTGACCCTACTACGGACCGAGTGAGACCGACAGGTCTGACCGGGTCCAGATACCTCGGTGTGAGGAGTGAGCCCGAAGACTCACCCCCCACGATGAGGGTTGGCTAGGAGCGGGAACGCCCTGGCCGGAGCTTGTAGACGAGGCCGATGATCGCGATGATCACAGCCGTCCAGAAGGCGATCCTCACCAGCCACATGATCAGCGGCAGAATCGCCACGCCGAACAGCGTGCCCGCGACGAAGGCGATCGCCACCAGGATGGCAACGGTCTTCGGCTCCAGGCCGGAGTCGTCGTCCTTGACGTTGGTGTTGTCACTTTCCAGTGCCATCGATTCCTCCCGATGGAACACTCTGGACATGGATATGCCCAGATAGTCGAAAGGGGTGGTCCAAGTTTTCACAGCCGGAGCTGGAGCATGAGGACCACCCCTAGGGGGTTGGCTAGACGCTAGGCGTCAAAGCCGGTGCTCCTTGGTGGAGCGGGTGTTGATCCCTGGACTTGGCTCTACTTCACCGCCACGCCGTGCTCGGCACACAGACCGGCCAGACCGGCGGGGTAGACGTCGCCCTTGGCGCGGAACTTCCAGTCGCCGTCGTGGAGGTAGAGCTCGCCGACGACGAGGCCGATGGCGGACGCGTAGTCCTCGGTCAGGTCGTAGCGCACCAGCTCGATGCCGGTGCTGTCGTCCAGCACGCGGACGAAGGCGTTCTGCATGTTGCCGAAGTTGTGGCTCCGCTTGACAGCCTCGAAGACCGTCGCAGAGAAGACCGAACGCTGGGCGATGGTGGGAAGCTGATCGAGGTTGACGTCGATGATCTCGTCGTCATCGTCGCCAGCACCCGTCAGGTTGTCACCGTGGTGGTGGACCGAGCCGTCGGGCGAGTCGAGGTTCTTGAAGTAGATGAACCACCTCGGATCCTGGCTGAGGATCTTGCGGTCCTTGTCGAGGACGAACGCCGAGATGTCGATGTCGAAGCCCGGACCGGTGGTGTTGACGCTCTTCGCATCCCAGCCGGCGCGCACGCTGACCTTGGTCAGGGTGCCACCTGCATCGGCGACCATCTTGCTGAGGTTGACGTTCTCGCCCTTTTCGAGGGAAACGGTATCCATCGGTATCACTCTCCTGTTTCTGGGTGTTGCTGATGGAGGACCCATCAGCCGTGGGTTGGTGAACTTGCTACTGGCCGAATAGTTCCAGCAAGTCCGTGACCCGTCCTGTTCGACGAATCTCTACCTGCCAGTCCTTATCGGACTGTTGAAGAACGAAAGCAGAGATAAGATCTCCGCACTGGAACGATCGGCCTCCGTAGGAGACTGGGTATCGCACCAGAAACTGCGAGGGCCACGGAACCATGACTTGGCCTTGTCCCCAGCGCTGCCGGATCTTGCGATTACGAACCCACTGCTCCAATTGCTGTGCCACCTCACGTGCATCGCCAGGGGAAGTCACCTTCTCCCAGAAACGCGTGAGTTCCTGCTGGTGTTCCAGCTTGGGCTCGCGAGCCTTCCGCTGCAATGGATCGGTCAAGAGCCACGGGTCAAACCCGAACTCCAGATCTTCCAGCGTTGGTTGGGTATGCAAACACTGCAGGTACACCTGGCCAGTCAGGGAGGGTGCCCAGCACATTTGGCCAGCCCGGAAGAGCGCGCGAATGGGGTCGAAACCCTGGTTCACGACACCCAGTCGAGTACTGGCTGTAGTAGCTGAGTCCCACTCCTGCCTGAGATGTTCGAACACCGCCATGTTGGGGTGCACAATCTTCACGATCTCGTGCAGTACTGGCCGGAACCGCTTGGGCACTTTCATACCAAGCAAGCGAGTCTGGTCTTCTTGCACACGGTCGTAGATGGCCTCGAGGATTGCCCAGGTTCCAGCGACAAGGTCGTCGGTCACGGGGAGGTCCTTGAGCTGCTTGATCTGAGGCGGGGGCACCGACACCTGGACCTCTACCTGACTTTGGCAGCGAACTGCTTCGGTCGTATAGGTCTCGGCGGCGGCACACAGCCCTTCGCACCATGGCACTCCATCGCGATCGATGAATTGCCGTTGTGTGGCAGACGTCAGCCGAGCAAAGAACCGCTCAGCCGTCTCCCACCCTACGGCACTCAACCACCAAAGCTGGGCGACGGCCTGTTGTGCGGGTGACAGTGTCCACAAACCGTGGAGACTGAAACCTGCTTCGGCAAGCGTTTCATCAAGCTTGGTGGCGGCATCGTAGCGGCTAGAGGCACCGGCCACAAGGCGGCTTGCAAGAGGAGCGGCGGAGACTTCACCGGCCGCGCGAGCCTTGAGTCGGCTGATAGGACCGGGGTTGTCTGACACCTCTCTCCCTCCTTTTGGAGGATTGCCTTGGGAATCAACGAATTGTTAAGGGACTTAAATGCTCCTCAAAACTCTCTTGTTTTTCACTTTCTGAGTCGAAAAGCAGAGCCAAGTGTAGCATAGAAAAAACCTCTTTACAATTTTCTTGTAGTAATAACAATATTCTTGATTCAAGTTTATTTTTACCTTATAGCATGGCAGCTATCAAGCCATCCGACTACCCGAAATGGAGCAGAAAAGATGGTGGATCTTCGCCTTCTCGCCCTCGACGGTAGGCCGAGCGATGACCTCTTTTCCGTACCCACTAGGTTAAAAAGTTGACAATTTGTAGAAGTTAATTTATAAATACATTCTCGTAAGCACCTTATCAGTTTTATATATTTGTCTCAACTCAAACGAGTTGACTATGACAGCGAAAGGAAATCCCATGGGATTTTTCAAAAAGGACCAGGACCAGGACCAGGACCAGCCCGTCCCCTCGGCTGCTGCCCCGGCGGTCGACCTCGGCAAGCGGTCCGGCGCGGTCAGCCTGAGCAAGGGCCAGTCGGTCAGCATCGACAAGACCCCCCTCATCGTGGCCCGCACCAGCTGGAGCTCCAAGACCGACTACGATCTCTACGCTCTCGTGGGCTACCGTGACGGCAGCATGGAGACGGTGGCGACCTTCGGAACCGAGCAGGACAAGAAGGGCTTCCAGCTCCAGACCCCCGACGGTGCCGTCCGGCATCTCGGTGACGTCGGCCGCAGTGCGGACGGTCAGGCCCAGGAGACGCTGGAGATCCGGCTGACCGACGACATCGTGGCTGTACTGCCCGTCGCCTACTCGGCCCGATCCAACGGTCAGGGCTCGTTCTTCCGCTACCGCGTGGGGCTGGAGATCGACAACGGTCAGGGCACCAAGGTGGGCGTCGACGCCAAGCACGCCAACGACGACGACAATGTCTACACCTGCGTGCCCGGCATCATCCGCAACACGCCCGACGGCGTGGTCATCGAGGCGCTGGAGCTCTACAGCGCACGGAACTCAGAGAGCCGGCCAGTGCTGCGTGCCGATGGCACCGTCCAGATGGACGCCGGCCCCGTCAACGCCTTCAAGTAGGCCCCAAGTCCCGCTGGGTTACCCCTAGCTAGTCGCAGTGGCCCCCGCTCGGTGTAACTCTAGGGAAATTTCCTAGATATCACCGAGCGGGGCCACTAAACATTTTGATTTGATATAAGTATATAAACCCTCAGTGAGTCATGGTTACCCTGGACGCACGAGCACAAGCGAACGCTCTGCCAGCCGGCCGCCCAAGGAGCGATGAAAACTATCTAAATCTTTGAAGTCCGCGGCTGTCGCCAAGTACTTCCTGAACGCCGGGTTATCAACAAACGGCAGCATGCCGTCGCTATAGAACAAAACCGTGTCGCCTGGCGCAAGCTGATGCTGCCCGATAGTTATAAACTGCTCGGCAACCTCCTGGCCGGTAAATACACCCATGCGTATGGGTACACCCTGAAACTCCAGCTGGGTATTGTTGATAACGTTTTTGCGAGCATACTGGTGTTCTTCGGGACTACTAGCAGCAAAATGGTGTGTATCCTGCAGATGACGCAGGTAGGCGTTAACCGGACCGGTATCAGTCTCTAACCGAAAGGTGATATCACCCTGCTTGTTCAGCACCATCACTTCGCAATCGTTCAGCTGGGCACAGTGCAGCGTATCATCCTGGATAAACCCATACGCTCCGACAGCCGCAGCGTACTGCACCGCTAGGTAGTCTACCGTTTGTTCAGTGATGTTCAGAAATTGATTGAGTTGCTTGATATGCCGATTGGCCTCTGCGGCCATATGTCGGAGGGTTTTTTCTGGACCCTGCGCATCTAACGGCGTATCCAAAACCGCCTGACAGCCAGCCTGTGCTGCGGCCGCAGCGGGTGATGGGTCCGGGTATGGCTGTTGGTGCAGTAGCGTGATACCGTCAAACACTGCAAATCGATTGTCACGCCAGGCCCTAGCATCCTCGTCTGGATGATGGGCAGGCTCGCCCGAAAAATGAAAAGTATGTACCGTCATATAACCACCTTTTGGCATTGGGGGCAGATGTGTGTCCCGCGGCCAGCTACTCTTAGTTTTATGATCATGGTATCAGGGTGGCGTTCGCAGGGCTGCCCTTCGCGCCGAAAGACTTTGGCAAAGCTACTATAGCTGCCCTTTTTGCCCTGGGCATCTACATAGTTTTTGTCACTGCTGTCGCCCTTTGCAATAGATAGCTCCAGAACGTCGCGAAGTGCTATAAACAAGGTTTTGGTCTGAGATGCCGAGAGGCTTCGGACCAACGTGATGGGGTGGATCTTTGCTGCCCAGAGCGATTCGTCAGCATAGATATTGCCCACTCCGGCTATGACCGTCTGGTCCAGCAGCACTGCCTTTATGCCGCTGCCCGGGCGTCGCAGCAATCGCTGATGAAAAGCCGCGACCGTAAAGTCGGCAGCCAGTGGTTCTGGCCCAACTTTTTTAAAGAAATCTATGTTGGGGATCTCGGCCGTCGGTACCAGCCGGACCCAACCAAACTTACGCTGGTCATTAAAATACAAAAAGCTACCGTCCGTGAATGTAAACGTGACACGGGTAGATGTATCTGGTAATTGGCCAATGAGTGAGTCATTTGGATGCCCTGCCCCAAACCGTGTCTGGGTGCCTACAAACACCAGCTGGCCAGTCATTTTTAGGTGAATGAGCAAGGAATACTTGCTGTCTAGTTCTATGATCAGCACCTTGGCTCGGCGCCTGACTGCCAACAGCTGAGCTCCCACCAAAAACTGACGGACATCTTCAGGAGCGTTCGGAAAAGACTTAGACCAATTAAAATTAACACTGGCTACCTTTTTGCCAATCACCAATTGGTTCAGACCAAGTTTTACGGTCTCTACTTCGGGGAGTTCGGGCATGACCTTTATTGTAGCCTATCTGTTACCATGAAAGCATGACTAACTCCCTCGCCGACCTAATGCCCCTGGGCCGTTTTGCCGAACCACCAGAAGTACAAATAATAAAAGACTATGTCATGGACCGCTACCAACAGCCCGTACAGGTTACGGTGCAGTCCAAGCAGATAATTATCGCAGTTAAGAGCTCGGCCCTGGCCGGGACGCTTCGTTTACAGCTGCATCAGCTGCAGGAAATATGTCAGACCCAAAAACGTCTGGTTCTCCGGATATCATAGCCATGTAGCCTATGATCGAGTGCATGGGAATGAGCTTGCCATTGCTGAGCTCTATCGAACCAGCATAGCGCAAATCTTCGGAAGGTTTGTTATTCCAAAACGCGCCCGTGCCTTGTTGCCACTGTTCAAAATCCATAAGCGCTGCCGTCTTGGCGACCAGTATTCGTTCTTGTAACTCAGCAAACGTAATAAGGTGTTCTGCACTCATAAAGCTGGACCTTCATGGGGGGTTAATATATGTAAAACACACCTCGAAAGATGTGTTCGCACTGGATGAATGGCCAAGGCCATCCAATGGCCCCTAGCATACGTGATGGCGTGCTAGTTGTACAGATCCTGTTATAAATTCTCTAGCATGAGATGCCCAAGCACTGGTGCGTCTTCGATGACTCGATCTGCGGTTGGCACCTCGCCCGCATAGCGTGCTTCGGGACTGCCGTATTCACGAAGGTTAATGTCGGTCAGCGGCTCGCCCAGATCGGCTGCAACCCCAGAGTCCGGAGACGCTTCGGCAACATCAAATGCAGCACCCCCAACGGTCATGCCCCTATATTCATACAAACTCATAGAACAGCCTTTGCTAGTTAGTATTTAGTTTGGTTATCAAAGAGAAAACATTTACCTGCCCACACCCTAAACCTGGTGGTCAAGCTTGTCAAGCATTTACCATACAATGGGACGAAAAGACCGCCGTATATATCACGTGTGATATATTTAGGCCGTTAGCAAGGATTCGAGCTGGGACTGCACAGTCCCAAAGTCGGTGTATATAATTGCTCCTAAACCCTCAGCCTCAGCCGCGGCGCAGTAGCGATCGATATCGTCAATAAAAATCGCTTCTTCCGGCTCTACTCCCAAACGTTCGCACGCCAGGCGATAGATTCGCGGGTCTGGCTTGGTCAGGCCGAGTTCGTAACTAAAAAGCATGTGGTCGAACAACGCCTGCTCTTCTGCGCTCAGGAACGTGTCGCGAATCCAGTTGGTCGCAATGTTGCTAATCATGCCAATTTTGTAGCCCCGGCCCCGCAGCTGCGTGATGTATTCCAGCAGCCGGGTGTTTTTGACAACTTCGCCGGTTCCTTCCAAGAGCTCTTCTACACGTGTGGGTTTTTGGCCCGTAGCTTTTTGCACCCCTTCTAGAAAATCCTGCAAGCTGATCAGCCCGGCATCATAGGCATGATTGAGACGACGCGCTTCTGTGGTGTCCGTTCCAGCCGGCAAGTTGTCCAGAAAAGCCCGCCACACATCCGTGGTAAGTACTCCAAAACAATCAAAAATAATGGCGCGCGTCTTCACTGATTCTAGTCTAGCAGACTGGACCGACAAGAGTGTTAGTCGTTGGTGCCGCTCAGGCTAACACCTTTAACCTGGCTTTGGTACTTAGGGATCTGAGCCCTAAATAGCGAATTAACCGTGGCAGCACGCCCGCCAAAGCTGCCGATCTTTGCGCCGCAAGAAGTATTCCAGAGATTTATAAGCTTTTGGTCATAGTCTTTGAGTTCGTAAACAGATCGACGCCCCAGAGGACACACACCGGTTGGGTCGGTGGTAGTGGTTTTGCGCGCCAAACCAAAGCCGGCCTTTTCGATCGAGGTCAGAAAGGCGGAATAAGCAGATGGCGTGTTTGGGTAGACTTGACTGGTCGAGACCGTGCCGTCGTAACCGGTCAATATCTCTAGACGACGCTCGTCCTGGCTGACCGTAATACGAATAGCGCGAAACTGCTCTTCGCCCACTACTTTGCCCTGGGTGGTAAAGATAGCCGACGTACTGTCGGTATCCTGCTGAGAGATCACCACTTTCTTAGGGGCTGCAGGATTTTTTTTGCCACTTGGGCCACGGGTAATCAATACAATAGCCAAAACGGCCACTACAATGACTCCTAAAACCGCCAAAACATATTTCATAACTGACCTATTATGGCACAATAGGTAATAAAATACAAGTCGTTTATGCTAATTGTCGTGTACTAGCTACTGTGCGCCTGTTTTGTTATGGGGCGTATTGACCGGCTTGGACTCTGGTGACCCCTTTTGTCGGAAGTAAATACTGAGAACCACCAGGGCACCTACGGCCAAAAACTCACTCTGCCAGTTCTGGAAAGATTCATACCAAAACTTTGACGTATGCATGTACTGAGTGGTTGTGTGGCAATCGGTTTGGCCGTGAACCTGGTCCTCTTCACAGGTCGCCCGCGCCCCACCCGCGGCATGCAGCCAAAAAGACAGGAGGAACATGAGCAGCAAGATAATACTCAGCGAGTTCTCGTACAGCTTCAGTACCCAACCACCGCGCTTGACCGGCCATGGCGCATACTTTGAAGCTCGCGGTTCGGCGTCAAAGGCCTCTTTGCCATAGGGCTTTTTTGATTCAGCCGAGCCCTTTTGATACAAGAAAGCCGTCAGAAAAACATACATGCCCATCTGTAGGAACTCGCTCTCCCAGTTCTCGAACACCGACTCGACAAAATCGCCGGAAGTCACATATTCCGCATATGTTACCTCCGGCTGGCTATGTATCTGCTGCTGCTCATTGTAGTGGCGAAACCCGGCGATACTGTGGCCCACAAGAAAGACCGCAAATAAGCCAAACACCACCAAACTCAATGAATGTTCTTTTAGCCAACGCCCCATAGCTATTCCTCCAAATATACACGCAGTATGAAACAGCTTTGGCAGCCGGGCAGCGAGTTATTTCACTGGGACAACAGGCTCTAAAGCCTGCTATCATACGCGGTATGTCACAGATCGATCCAGCCGAGGCCCAGCGAATCACCCTAGAAAGCTACAATACGCATATAGACGAATACGTAGATAAAAAGGAGCTGTTGGATCATGACCGGACGGCAGCCTACTGGCCAGGGGTAGAATATTTTTTGGACCAGCTGCCACCCGGCCAGACAATTTTTGAAGTTGGCAGTGGCAGCGGGGCTGACGCCCGAAGAACAGAAGCTGCTGGCTTCCGCGTGCAGCGCAGCGACGCAGCCGAGTCCTTTCGCGACCTGCTGCAGGCACAAGGCCACGACGTGTTGGCCTATAACGTCCTAGACCAGCCACCTGAAAAAACTTACAAAGCTATTCTAGCCAACGCCGTTTTGCTGCACTGTAACACTGACCAGTTCCGGCAAGCGGTTAGCAATTTATATCAAGGACTACAGTCCCAAGGTCTGCTATGCCTGGGTATGAAGGTGGGCGATTTTGAGGGCTGGCGCGAAAAAGGCCTGTCCGGCAAACGATATTTTAAATACTGGCAGATCCCTGACCTAGAGCAAGAACTGCAAAACGCTGGGTTTGCCGTAGGCCACTCATACCTCGTCTCAGATGGTGGGTTCGCGGTCATTACCGCGACCAAACGCTCGTCGCCTTTTTAGCACAGTGGCCTCATGGCTCTTTCTTAAATCTGAATAATTGCATCACTGGTGTTTCTTTGTATATCTCGTACTTTGGAATAGCTTCTACAAGTTGGTCATCTGCAAACACCGGTTGGTGGTCTGCAACTTTAAAGCCTGACTCTTCCGCAGTTTCGCTCCAGTAATCTACTGTTCGAAGAATGTCGGTTGTGGTGCCAAAACTCGAAGGCCGCTCTACCCGAACAACAGCCTCTTTGCCTGGCTGCTTTATTTCTTCGGTTATCGTGTAGTCAAATCGCGGTGCCCGGAAAGCATCGTAGTCGCCCGCCACAACCAGCAACATTGATGAAGCCCTGAGAAGCAGCCGACTCCTCAAAAAAGCGTCTTCAAGATCTGCTAGATGCTCGGTGGACATTATCATACTTACCAGGTCAAACGACTCCTCGGTAGCAAAGCTCTCGAAGGTTTGATTATAAATGGTAGCCCGAGGAACAAGCCTGGTAGCCATTTCAGCGTATCTGGATGGCTCCACGCCAACCAAGCTATACGCGTCTAGCTGCGCGCAACGCTGCAAAAACCACCCAGAGCCACAGCCTACATCCAGCACATCAGCCGCCTCGACATCAATAGGAGTGATGCCTATAACTCGGCCCAAAAATTGGCGAACAGGTGAGTCGGGATTGCCTTCTGCCTCCCAGTCCATATCGGCGGTATTGTATTGCTCTACGCTAGTGGCTTGCTCTAAGAGGCTCATCCCTTTGCACCCTATCCTTGCAAAGAAAGCCACTGCAGCAGTATCAGTGCCACGCGGTCTTCGGCCATGTGGCCCGCTAGTATCATTGTTTTTACCTCGTCGTAGCCAAACCAGTTATCGGCTTCTATTTGTTCGCCAGCCTCTAACTGCTGGCCATCGGCGTGTGGCCGCCAGTCTATAGCCTCAAAAATAAACAGGTCCCACTCTACCGTGGCACCCAAGGTAGATTTCTTGAACAGCTTGGCGTCACGGATATCCAAGCCTGCTTCTTCAGCACCCTCGCCTTTTACCTTGGCCAGCGCTGGTACCGCAATGTCTGCGCCGCTTTCCCGAAATTTGTCATACTCGGCCAACGTATCAAACACTTTTCCGCCCGGCAGACGGTGGTCCCAATCGTTCAGCTCGGTCCGAAACTCTTTGGTTAGTAGCAGCTGGCGCTTTTGTTTGTCGGCCACAATGATACGAACACCCGGTGCCCGACGGGCCAGCTCAAAGACTCGGCCATCTGGCTGTTTGGTCTGCACGACCTCGAATAATTTACCCCGAAAAACAATATCACCCTGACTTGTCTGTGTATCACTCATGGGTGCTACTATACCATCCTACAAAAAACGCAGACCAGAAAAACAAAATTCTTTAAAAAGTGAGAATCCTTGTCAGAAAAAGACTACGCATTCGATATATTACATGCGTAAATAACCATAAGGAGTTTTGGCATGACAATAAAAAGAGCAAGTGGCTTTGCTATGGCCGTATTGGGTCTGGTGACCCTGGCGGGGCTTGTCCCCAGCAAGGCGTCGGCCCTGCCCAAACCGCACTGCGAATCAAAAACCATTGCCGTAACACTCTCTGCAAGCGACCCCACCACATATAGCATCGTAGGTGACCTATGCTATCGGGGATCTCCGCAGGGCAAGACCGTTCAAGTTCTGGGCCATGGCACTACGTCATCTAAAGAATACTGGGATTTTCCTTACCAACCGCAAAAGCATTCGTATGTGCTAGATCAGACCAACAAGGGCTTTGTGACTTTTGCCTTTAACACCTTTGGTGCTGACCCCAGCGACCGACCACCAGCCGACCAGGTAACCGTGCAGTCCAACGCCCACACCTTGCACCAGATTGTACAGAAACTCCGTAACGGCAGCCTGAACGGTACGTCGTTTTCCAAGGTCGTACTAGTTGGACAATCATCTGGTGGAGCCGTTGCTATGTACGAATCGGCAACCTATGCTGATGTCGATGGCGTGATTCTGTCGGGTATTTTGCATGACGGAGCCTTGCCCGTAGAGGAGTTCACAAACCTACTCTACCCAGCCAGCGAGGACCCTAAGTTTGCTAACAAACCTGGCATAGCGGGTTACTTCACGACCAAACCAGGTGCCGGCAGTATTTTCTTTAACACCGACTTTGCCAAACCCAAGGCCGTCAAGGTAGATGAACAGCTAAAAGGCACCGTATCGACTGATGATCTCAATAGCTTCTTTGTACCACTGCTGCCCGGCTTTACCACTCAGATCCATGTGCCCGTCCTGTTGGCCATGGGTGCCGAGGACAACGTGTACTGTAGCGGAGGTCTTCAGTGCAATTCGGCAGCAGACATTCTGGCCCGCGAGAGCAGCCACTACGACACCAGCGCCTGTCTAGAAGCTATGGTGCAGCCAGTAGCTGGCCACAACCTGAATTTGCACCCCAATGCTCACGTCTTCTTTGACGCTGCCAGCAGTTGGATTCAGCAAAAAGTAGGCAACGGTTCTCAGGCCCCTACTCAGCCCTGCTAGTACCACCGGCCAAATTCTTGCCAGGCCGATTTGCTCATATCACGGGCGTGCTGGCCAGCATCTATGCGCTGGGTGATAGTTTCGGTAAATCCATCAAAGGCAACTATCCTTTCACAGGGGTGACCGTTGGTACTGCCATGAGCCTCATGAATAAAATGTGCCGGAAACTCGACCGAAAAGTGCTTAGTGGTGTCGCCGTCTATAAAAACGACCGTCTCGGTCAAAATGATCGAGCGGTCTTTTTTATCTGCCAGTAGTGCCAGCCAATCGTCTTCGACCAGCCACTTATTCACGTCCTTCATATACCCGCCCGGAAAGCCCTTGAGCGCCGGGATGCTCCAGGCATGATCGCAGACCACCAACGGCTTTTTGAAATGCTCGTAGGCCGTCCGGGCCTTTGCGTCAGCAATGTCCAACGGATCAAGCGCCTGGATTTCCTGGATATCTAGCTTTTGGGCCTCGACCACAATACCAAAAGGCTCCAGCGTACTCTGCGCCTGCCAAATCTTTCGCTCGTTTTCAGTTATAAAAAGAATCTTTTTCACACATTATTCCTTATCGAGATCTGATGCACTAAAACTCAGTGGAAGGACCTTTTGCTCGTTCAGTTGTTGCATCACCCCACGCAGTAACAGATTGTTGAAAAACCTTGGAACGTACTGCTGCTTCTTATTCGGAAGAGCTAAAATCAAATTTTGGTCTCTCATTTTCTTGAGGGCCCTAGACGTCATAGTTCTCGCAGACTGACTTGCACCGTACAGATGCATAACATCACCTGCCTGGAAGTATCGCTCCTTCTCGATGGCAATTTCTAATATTCCTTTTTCTTTTTTGCTTAAGATTCCCTTTTCGGTTGCATTTTTTATGGATGGACCCAGAATCAAGCGCTTAACAAACTCGAAGTCCATTAGTTTATCAATTCTTGATACTTCCGCCTTTATTCCATTGACAACGTACTCACACCAACCCAGCAGCCCGTCGTCGGTACCTGTGTCGGCCGAAGAAAGCATCTGGAAGTAGTGCCTTCTGTCCACCCCAAAGATTGCGGAAGGGTTCAGAAGCCTTAGCCCATCTGTATCTATAAACCTTTGCTTGGTCAGCATGGCATACGTTAACAGGCGCCCAGTTCTACCGTTGCCGTTATCGAAAGGGTGTATTGCCTCGAAGCGATGATGTGCGATCGCCGTCACTAGAAGGTCTTGATTACCTGCTATCTCTGAGTCAATGAATTCAAAGAGTTCGTCCATCAGCTCAGTCACCTGGACAGGGTCAGGTGGTGAATACGCAGATTTATCAATCTTAACCTTACCCCTTCGGAACACCCCCGGTGACCTACTCCCTTCATTTGAGGGTGAGAGATCGGCAACCACTATCTTGTGCAATTCGCTCAAAAATGCTCTGTCTATTTTTCTTTGTTTCGCATTCTGTTCGATAAATTCTATCGCCTTCTGCACGTTGCGCCACTCTATGACTTGCTCGTCAGAGGTAGGCTTTTGTCCCTCTATGACATCCTCAACTGCACTGTACAAAGTAGTCCTATTGCCCTCTATGCGTACCGACAGAACGCTCTCGAGTAGATGCATGATTTGCTTTAAATCAAAGAAGAGCCAAGGCGGCGTCGTTGCCTCGAAACCATCGTATCGAAGCTTCTCCAACTCCCATATAGAAATGACAAGTGGAGAAGTAAACTTGGGCTCAGGTAATCTTATCGGCTTTAACATATATCAAGTTTACTACATCTTTACTTTGACTTAAACAATAAGTCGCATTTGTATCTGTTAATATTATGCTTATGCTTGTTTATACTTAAACAGTTGCCTTAGGTTGAGTTTGCTACAACTCGCCCCAGTTTTTTCCTACGGAGGTGTCTACGGTTAGTTTGACCGGCAGTTGCTGGGCGCCCTCCATGGTACTCTTGAGCAATTTTGCTATCCGGTCGGCTTCGGCCTCTGGGCATTCGACAATAACTGAGTCATGAATTTGCAGCAACATCTTGCAGTCGGTGCTCTTTAGCTGCTGCTGGATACGCACCATAGCTAGTTTGGTCAGGTCGGCGGCACTGCCCTGGAACGGCATATTTACAGCCGCTCGAATAGCGGCTTCGCGCACCATGAAGTTGCTGCTGTGTACGTCTGGGGTTGGCCGGCGGCGGCCCATGATGGTTTCGGTATAGCCGTCTTTTTTGGCCTGTTCTTTGACTGATTCTATGTAGGCAAGCAGCTTGGGCCGGACCTCGAAATATTTCTTTATGAAGTGGCCGGCTTGTTCGTAGGTCATGCCCGTAGCCGCTACCAGGCCGTGAGTGCTCAGACCGTACATAACCCCAAAGTTAACCACTTTGGCGTCGCGGCGCATGTTCTTGGTGACGTCTTCGGGCTTCCGACCATAGACCTCGGCGGCTGTGGCGGTGTGCACATCTACGTCGCGGTTGAACAGATCTATTAGTTCTTGGTCGTCAGCTAGGTAGGCCGCCAGGCGCAGCTCTTGCTGGGAATAGTCGGCACTAACCAACAGGTTCCCTGGCCCGGCTACAAAAGCAGTGCGGATTTGCTTGCCCAGATCTGTCCGTACCGGAATGTTCTGCAAATTGGGTTCGTTACTGCTGAGCCGTCCAGTTTGCGCAACCGTCAGGGCGTAGGTAGTGTGCAGCCGGGAGTTGTCGTCTACTTGCTTGGGCAGCGTATCTACATAGGTATTCTTCAGCTTGGACACTTCGCGCCACTGGGTAATGAGGTCGATAATGGGGTGCACCGGGCGCAGCTTGTCCAGTTCGGTCGCGGCCGTGGAGTACCCAGTTTTACCCTTTTTGATGCCCTGGGTGGGCAGCTGCAAGGTATTGAACAAAATATCTGCCAGCTGGGCGGGCGAGCCGATGTTGAACTCGTTATCGGCATGGCCGTATATCTGCTGTTCGAGGTCGCTAATCATGTCATTGATCTGGTCGCTCATGCGCACCAAGTAGTTGGTATCTAGCTGGATGCCCTCGTATTCCATGTCGGCCAGCACCGATATGATAGGCCACTCCACATCCTGAGCTAGCTGAGCCACCTTGGGCATCTTGGTCAGATCTTTTTGTTGCTGGACATGCAGCCCGCGAATAACGGCGATAATGTCGGCCGTGGCTGTGTCTTCGTCTTCTGGCAAATGGATGTTCAGATCTGCAGCCGCCAATTCACCCAAGGTTTGTTCGCGCCGGAGTGAATTGATCAGGAATGCGCCAATCAGCACATCGTGCTGAATCTGCCCCGCCTGGATACCAAGGGTTTTTAGAAGTTGCAGACTGTTTTTGAGATTGTAGCCAACCAGTTTGGCACCTTCTATATAGTCACGCAGCTTGTTGCCTACGTCGGCATCGTCCATGGCGGTTAGGTCAAAAGTAATAACGGTCTTAGGGTCTGGCGACACGGTCAGGCTGACCGGTTCACGGCCATGCGGAGTAGAACTAATGCTGTACAGCACCAACTCGTCAGCCTTGGGCAGGGTCAGTTTTTCTAGGGCCGCTTTGGAATCTATGACGGTGTGGTCACCCACGACCAGCTTGGCGGTTTCTTTGGGACCACCCTGCTCTTCTGGAACATGCATATACTTGGGCAGTTGCTGAGCAAGTGTGCGGAACTCGAGTTTTTCCAATGTCTGGCGAACGCGGACGGGGTCACACTTGCTACCGTCTACCTCTTTTAGATCCAGCGTAACTGGTGCATTAGTCCAGATGTCTGCCAGCTTTTTGCTGAGATAGGCAGATTCTTTGCCAGCCTCTAATTTTTTGGCAGTGCTGTCTTTTATAAGGGCCAGGTTTTCGTAGACACCGTCTAGCGTTTCGAACTGCTTGAGCAGATCAAGCGCGCCCTTCTCGCCAATACCAGGTACGCCTGGAATATTGTCCGAGCTATCGCCCTTAAGAGCCTTGAGGTCTAGGAATTGGTCGGTACGAATACCGTACTTGGCCTGAAAACTTTCGGGACTGTATAGTTCGATATTGCTCAGCCCCTTCTTGAGGGCATAGACATGGACCAACGGATTGATCAGCTGCAGCATGTCCAGGTCAGAAGTGATCAGCATGGTCTCTATATCTTGTTCTTTGGCCTGCACTGCCAGCGTGCCCATGATGTCGTCGGCCTCGTAGTCGTCAAACTCGTACAACGGCCAACCGAAGGCTTCTAGCAAATCATGCAACAAAGGAATCTGCACATGAAAATCAGGTGGAGCGGGTTTGCGACCGGCCTTGTAGGCGGGGTAGAGTTCCAGCCGGCGGCGAATGTTGGTCTTGGGCTTGTCCCACGCCACGGCCACATATTCTGGATCTATTTGCTTAATAACTTGGAGCGCCATGACCGCAAAGCCGTAGACGCCGCCAGTGGGTGTCCCCTCTTTGGTACTGAGGCCTGGCATGGCATAGTAGCCGCGGTAAAATACTGACTTACCGTCTATAACCGCCAACACCTTCTTACCGGTCACTCTGTTCATATATACCAGTATACCCGTTCCGCAAGGGGTGTATACCCGGCTACCCTGAAAAACCAGGTGTTCTGTAGGCTAGTCTAGGTCAGGGTTATGTTTGCCGGAATATGCCTTATGGACCTGCGCTCTGCTGCGGGACGACGTCTCTTATGATCATACATTTTGTTTCAGTTTGTTGAGTATATTATAACAAACATTAGCATTTAAGTCAATTTGGTTATGCTTTGTTACTGTATACTTACTGACGGATATGAGTTCTCTACCAGAAGACAAGCTGTCGTTCTACCGGCTCGAGGTGAGTGGCGTATTAAAGCAACTACAGACCACGGCAAAAGGCCTGACCAACAAGGACGCCACTGGCCGCCTAGACCAATACGGCTATAACCGTCTGGCCCAGGCCCACAAAGACCCTGCCTGGCGCAAATACATACGCCAGTTCAAAGACCTCATGATTGTTCTGCTGCTGACAAGCAGCCTCCTGGCCTTTACGGTTTTGGGCGACCGCCGCACCGGTATTATCCTACTGGCTCTAGTCATGTTGAATACCCTGATTGGGTTTACACAAGAGTTCAAAGCCGAGAAACTGATGGACAGCCTGGAAAAGCTGGTAGTCACCCGGGCCAAAGCCCTGCGCGAAGGCAAACTGACAGAGATCGACGCCACTACCCTGGTGCCTGGTGACATTGTTTATATAGAAGAGGGCGACTCAGTGCCGGCAGACCTACGCCTGATAGAAGAATCTGAACTAGCCACCAACGACTTTGCCCTAACCGGCGAAAGCCAGCCGTCGCGCAAATTCACCCACGCCATTGCTAGCCATGTCGAACTGGGCGACCGACACAACATAGTGTTCATGGGCACTACCGTAGCCCTGGGCCATGGCTATGGTGTGGTCATTGGCACTGGCATGCAGACCGAGCTGGGACGCATTGCCTCCCTGAGTGCAGATGTTACGAGCGACCTCAGCCCCTTGCAGCGCGAGCTCAACCACGTGGCCAAGCGCGTCACCCAGGGCACCATGGTGCTGTGTACCATTTTGTTGCCAATTGCCATCCAGGCAGACCTGGGCATCAAAGAAGCCCTGCTGTTTGCTATCGGTATTGCGAGCTCGCTCATTCCCCAAGGGCTACCGGCCGAGATCAACACTTCCCTGGCCCAAGCTGCCGACAAGCTAGTGAAAGCCAAAGCATTGGTCAAAAAGTTGTCCGCCGTAGAAACCCTGGGCGCCACCAGCATTATCTGTACTGACAAAACCGGCACACTGACCAAGAACGAGATGACCGTAGAGCAACTGTTCATCGGCAAGAACCAGTACCCCGTTACTGGTGGCGGCTACATAGCAAATGGGCATGTGACAGACGCCAAGAGCAAACCCCTGGCAGCTCAGACACTGAAAGACCTCGAGTTATTCTTTTTGGCAGGCACCTTTGCCAGCAATGCCCGCGTCAGCGCGCCAGACGACCAACACGCCGGCTGGTATGTCATAGGCGATCCCACCGAAGGTGCCTTGATCACCCTCGCCAACAAGGCCGGCCTGAATCCCATCGAACTAGACCATGCCTACCCGGAACTCAAAGAATTTGCCTTTGACTCTGCCCGCAAGCGCATGAGTTCTGTCAGGCAGTACGGTCCTGACAAACAACTCTTTTTATTTGCCAAAGGTGCGCCGGAAAGCATTCTAGAACACTGTGACGACGTATGGGATCACGGCCATATCCGCAAGCTAACCGCCAAAGAACGCAAAGACATCTTGGCCACACATCAGCGCCAAGCCACCGCTGCCATGCGCAACCTGGCCCTGGCCTACCGCTTACTGCCCGACAAAACTAACCCAAAGTCACTAAAGATGGAGGACGCCGAGGATCGCATGGTGTACCTGGGTATGGTGTCTATGATAGACCCCATCCGCGAAGACGTAGCCGAGGCCATGGTTGCTGCCCGAGCCGCCAACATCCGGGTAGCTATTATTACCGGCGACTTTGCTACCACCGCTCAGGCTATTGCAGTCAAAGCCAAATTAGCTGACAAACCAGAAGATATCAAGGTTATCACCGGCGAAGAACTGCGACACCTCACCGATGAGCAAGTGTTGGGTCTGGCTATCCGCGGCGGCATGGTCTTTAGTCGAGTCAGCCCAGAGGACAAGCTGCGTATCGTGGGGCTGGTCAAAAACAGTGGCCACATCGTGGCCGTTACGGGCGATGGCATCAACGACGCCCCAGCACTCAAGCGGGCCGATATTGGCGTAGCCATGGGCATCACCGGCACCGATGTCGCCAAACAATCTGCCGAGATCGTCCTGCTAGACGATAGTTTTCATACCTTGGTGGGTGCCGTGCAGCAAGGCCGCACTATTTTTCAGAACATCAAAAAAGGCACCCTCAGCTGCTTTACCAGCAACTTGGCCGAGCTGGTGGTGAACCTGACCAGTCTGGCAGCTGCGGCTATTCTGGGTGTGCCGTTGGCCCTGTCTGTCATGCAAATTCTGGCCATTGACCTGATAGCCGAGCTGTTCCCTATTGCCGCCCTGGGCTGGGACAAGGCCGACCACGAGGTCATGAAAGAACAGCCCCGTAACCCACGCCTGCACATCCTCAACCGTGGTTCTATCCAGGATCTGATCATCTGCGGACTGATCATCGGCAGCCTGGCGTTTGCCAATTATTTGTTCGCCATTATTCGCCGGGGTGTCGACCCGACCGCACTGGACACAAATTCGCTTATTCACCTACAAGCCACGACCGTCACCTACCTGACCATCGTGCTGTGTCAGTTTGCCAACATCTTGCAGCGACGCAGTAGCAAGGGCTTCTTTACCCGCTACCAGTTCCATAACAAGCAGCTGTGGATTGCCTTTGCTGGCTCAACACTCTGTATTGTGGCTATTATCTACAGCCCACTTTTGTCACCTTACTTCCGCACCGGACCTTTGGACGTTGTAGACTGGCTGCTTGCCCTGGGCGCTGCCAGCACATTTTTGGCTATCCGCGAAATACAACGCTACAGCAAAAAACATGGCCACACCCGTGACCATGTTTTGAACCTGCTCCAAGAAAAGACGTCTTAGATGTTCTACTCTAGATAGAATGGGATACCGTCGTCCCAGTATAGTACTTCCCCATCGCTGTACTGTGTCCAGTCTTCACCCCGTGCAACGACGGTAGTCTCTTCGTCAAGTCCGGTACGCTCTGCCTCTGGAATAGAGCTAAATCTGAAATCACCAAGCAACACTCGGCGAGAGTGTTCATCTACTTCGTGCAGCAATCCCTCTGTAGCTTCAGAAAATCCTTCTTTTGCCATGTTCTTGCCTCCTCTTCATTACCTAATTTGGTTAGCCATAGCCTCAAACCCGCGGGCCCGCAGGGCTGGCTCTAGCCCAAGGTCTTGGGCTAGGTCCGAATTGCGCAGGGTCGCATCTAGGGCTAGCACCCCGGCATGCAGTACGCCTTGTATCTTGGAATCTTCTAATGCCTGATGCGGAAACTCTTGGTCCGGCCAGATGAACCGCGGAAAGTCTTCCTTACCCGTCTGCTTCATGTCATAGCCAGCAACTCCCGCAAAAGCCTCGCCACAGATATCGAGCGGCTTGGGCGTGCGGCCAAAAGGATCGTCTATGCCATAGTTGGCAAAGTAAGCGTGGGTCATACTGTAGTCCCAGGCAATCGCCTGCCCGACCATCAGTGGCTTTTTACCGGTCTTTTCTGTCTGTTCGTTCAACCATGTTACGAGCTTTTCTGTTGCCTCTTGAGGATCGGTGCCCTCGTCCATCAATCGCTCTACTCCCAGCCCGTGGTCTTCGCAGAACTGTCGGCGGCTTGGAGTAAATTTATCTGGAAAGAGCGGCCTGAGTTCGTCGTAGAAGGTGTCACCACTTGGTGCCACGCCTCCCCATGAGAAGATACTGCCCAGGGCAAAAGCCTCGCCATCACCCTCGATGTCGTACGAGACATGGTTTTGTGGTGCATCTTCTATAATCTGAAATCCAACTTCTAACAGCCGCTCGCGCAGCTCAACTTCACTGTCACTCAGAGGGGCGTGGTTGGGGTTGGATAAGACTTCACTGGACATGCATTTGTTCCTTTTAAGCCGCGCGGGCTTCTTCGATTTCTATTCTGACCTTGCCGGCCGCAGCTACTTCTTTTATGTAAGCGACTTCGCCACGCGCGGCTGTGGTAAAGGTAACAATATTGCCCTCGGCGTCGGGGTGTGGCACCTCTAGCCCAGCCTCATCTCCAAACACAATTGGATCCTGGGCCAATTCGCTTCCAGCCTTGATAGCGGCCAGCTGACCCTGCAGGGCTAGCTTCTCACGGTATTGTCCGTTGGTGCCAAGTACCAGCTGGGCGTCCTCAAGTGCATGATAGACGTGATTGATCGCCAGCAGGCCAGCAACCGTTCCGCCCTCGCTGCCAATCTGTGCCGGCTTCACGACTATGCGATCGCGTTCACCTTCTTTTTGGTATTCGATAAAAGTGCCAACGTCAGGCACAGTGAATTCTTGCGCCACGCGGTAGCCCAATCTTACTTGTGTACCGCAGGTAATTTGGTGCTGCGTCAGGTCGCCCTCTGGCAAGTCATCGGCTACTGCCCGCGCTTTGGCTTGCTCGGGGTTGGGCGTGCCATCAGCCCTGAGTACGGGCACCTTGTATTCATCGGTCGCCACAAAGAACATAGGGACGTCCAGCGGAACTTCTGCTTGCTCAAGGGCTTGGGCAAGCACCTGGCCACGCTTGGCGGCCGTCTCGTTGGCCCCGGGTTCTACCGCAGCCAAGATATCCTCGGGATTGGCGGCCCGGAGGGCTTCTATGTCTTTTTCGGGAAACGAATCAGGCAGGCGCAGGCGCAAACCGTCCGCCAAAGCCATAACCTCATCTGAACGTTCGGCAACCAGCTCCTTGAGTCGCCCGGGGGCTTCCTCGTTGAGTTGCCAGCGCGGTGTCTCGACTGCTCCCCGCCGTGGAAGGATCACTTCCCACACCTCTGCCGGACTTTCAAGCGTAACGTCAGACTCTATAAGTTCCGACGCGATCTCGTAAGCTACACCGCCAGGATTGCCGGCCGCCTCCAATAACGCTTGGGGGTCTTTGTCGTTGGGTGTTCGTGATTCCATGTCTTTTCTCCTAGTTTTTTATAATTTCTAATAGTGGCTCATCGTTGTCCAGGAGGGCTGGTAAAACCTTACTCTCCTCTGTCTGCACGTGATAGCGGAGGGCCGTGCTGCCATCTGGTAGCTCTGTTTTCCCCACATACCACGCCGTCACCTCCAGTCCTGACTGTAAGCTAAATGATACAAACCGCGGGTCACCTGGTCCTCTCTGTTCGGCAAGCTCAATAAGCCGCAGCCGATTGGCAGGAGCAAGCACATACTTCCCTGTCGATAGAGACAATCGCTTGGCTGCATTCTTTGGGGCCGGTGACTCCATATATGATCCTTCTTTATTCATTGTTATCACTTTCGCCGTTTTCGGCTCGTCAGTCCTGACTTCGCTGGTTAGAGCCTGTTCCAGATCTCGCTTCCGATCCCAAAATCGATCCATTTCGAGAAAGAATTCGTTCTGGGTTTTGAGGCGTAACCATAGTTACGGCTCAGAAACCAGGGCGGATTGTTACCGGAATGGGCGGTTTTGGGGCGGAATTGGAGATCTGGAACAGGCTCTTGGCGCATCAGAAGAGTGAAATGTTTCAGACAGACTAGTGGGGTGGGGTGACGGGTGCGTGGTCGCACATATAGCACTAGCACGCACCCGTCATGTCCTCACTCGCAGTGGTAGCCGATGGGGTCTTTGTCGTCCAAGTACCACATGCCACTGGCGTCGCGATGCGTCCATTGACTGCCATCAGCCTTGATGATGAGCTGGCGATCGTCGTTAGCGCGGTACTCAACCTCGGTGTCGGGGCCCAGCACCAGCTTGACCATGGCGTGGATGCGCAGAGCGATTGCCTCGGGCGTCAGCGACTTCCCACTGTCGTACTTGTAGATGGCCTCGTTGGGCTTGGTCTGCTCGAAGCTGCCGGGCGTGCCGGTGGCCAAGAGGGCAGCACTGAGCCGTTCGACGAGGCGATCGATCTTGGGAAGGCCCGAAACCCGAACGCCGTTCTGGTAATCGATGAAAATCATGACTCCTCTTTCGTCGTGGTCACCAACTGACATGTGGGGCCAATCAGTGTAGTCTGTCTGAAACGAACGTTCCGCCGAATATCTCAACAAAACAGGCAGTATTATACTAAAAATTTACTTATATGTCAATACATCTTTCACGTACTGAGTCAATTATAACACTTTAGCATATTACTAATGTGAATATAGTATTCACATTTTTCCTGTTTTGTGCTAGAATTTTAGATATGGCCCCAGAGAAATTGATCGCAACCGGCTTAACCGCCCCTCAGGCGGAGGCCTATGCCCTGTTACTCCAAACCGGGGGCGTTACCCCGCCCCAGGCCGCCCAGAATCTCAAGATAACCCGCACCAATGCCTATAAACTGCTGGATAAACTTGTAGAACTTGGGCTTGCCATCAAGGACGAGTCAACCAAAAAAGCCACCTATCAACCAGGCAACCCGATGGCGCTCGGTAACCTAGTAGCCGACCAACGCAACTTGGCCGCCGCCCGTGAGGACGCGGTAAAAGCCGTCCTAAAAGATCTGCTAGCCACCTACCACACCCACACCGAGCAGCCCAGTATACAAGTAGTGACAGGCCGCCAAGCTGTTGCCGATGCTTATCGCCGGCAGATCAACCAACTGCAATCTATCTATTTCATTCGCTCGCGAGCCGATATTCCGGTAATGGGCTTTGAAACATTGCATGATATCCGTATTACCCCTGGCCGCCATGGCGTTAAGCGCTACGGCATCACACCTGACCTCAGTACTGGAACCGCCTCAAATAAAGGCGACAAACGGAGCAACATGGACCGGACATGGGTTCGGCAAGAAGATTACAACGCTCCAGTAGAATGGAGTGCCAGCGGTGACACCCTGTTGATCATAGTATTTGGTGTCGAACCACACGCTATTACCATTACCAACCCAATGGTGGCTGATGCTTTTCGTCAGCTCTGGCAACTACTGAACACTTGCCTGCAGGCTATGCCCTACTACAAAGATTTGCCCCGTCACTAGACGGCAGGTCGTATAGCCACCACAAAGCCGTTGCGGCCGTTGACGTCCTGGGTTCCGTCCTTAAGCCGCGTAAACGAGAAGTGGTGAGGATCTGCGCCTACATCTATACCCGAGTCGTGGATCTGGGTTATACCAAAGTCTTCGCCTAGATCCCGCTTTACGTATCCAGGAAAATCTAGATGAAAGCCATCTGTTTGCTCGTCGATAAACGCCTCCCACTTGGGGTCGTTCCGCTGGTCTTCGTCAACATCCGGCGCCACATAAGACCGCGGACCAATCGAGGGGCTGAAGTATACTGCCGCCTGTTCCGTATCCACATCATACTCACCTGCGGCATACTCCAACATATTGGTATGCAGCCCCAGCTTTATACCGCGCCATCCTAAATGAGCCAACATAAGTACCTGTCTATCAGAATGATATAGGGCCAAGGCTAGGCAGTCTGCGGGGTTGAGCATCAGGCCTACGCCTGGTCGGGTTGTTACCAATCCGTCTGTAACCACTGGCCTCTCGGGCGGTTCGGCATCTCCCAAATCTACAAATTCATTGCTGGGACCTCGGCCCTTGGCAAAACCAATAACGGCAACCTGGCCGGCATGCAAACCGGCTTGCTCGAACAGACGCTGACGGGCTTCAGTCCACTCGTCTCCTTCTACAAAGCGTGGATCTATATTGCCGTTTCGCCTGTCGCTATGCGCAACAACTATATCGTCGTGCACGTCTGGGACATATATTCCAGGGGCTGTTTCTGTAAGTTGACCGATCATGATCAATAGATTATGCCACTTTTGTAATTTTTTACAATATGCGGCAAGGACGACCAGTGGGGTTGTGACTCCACGACGATGTGTCCACCAGCTGGCCAGCAGCGTTGTACAGCTTGACCGAGCCGCTATCGTAACTGACACCTGGCGGTACAGGGGTAGCAAAATCAAATGTTGATCGATGAGACACGGTAGTTGCCGCAAAGGTATAAAACTTGGTAGCTCCAGACTGCAAGTACCACCCTGTTATATTCAAGTCTGTCTTGCCGGCGTTATACAGAATAATATTCAGATGGTCTGCCTTTGTGCGATCTTCTGAGGTACAGGCCACAAACACCCGTCGCAGGGCTAGACCGCCTACCGCCGAGGGTGGCGGTGGAAGTGTGGCCGTCGCGATAGTATTGCCTGTCATGGTGGCTGTGGCTTTTAGGGCCGCTGTTACTGGTAGCGCCACGGTCACACTGCCAATGACAACCATCATCATAACCGCCAGCGCATTACGAACAAGATGCGTCGACTTCTTTTTGCGCCGGGCTAGAATTTCTGGCAAAACATAGGGCTCCATACTGCGGTAGTAGGCCACCAATTTTCGCACCTCTACCAAAACAACCGCCAGCGCCGGCATATACACAAACAACGTTATGCCAGCCCACGAGCGCAGAAAGTCCAATACCCTTCCCAGGTACGGCACAGACGCCACCTGCTTGCCCACAACCGCGTAGGGTGACACGGGGGCATCTGCCGTCCGGTTAGCATCACCCTTCAAAGTTAGATAGGTGGGCCGACCGACCGGACCGGCTATATCAACTATGCGGTGTGTAGTGGTTTGTTCGGGATGAGCCGGACTAATGTATGTGACAATATCCCCGACCTGCAACGCAGATACAGGAACACGTTTCACAAACACCGCATCACCGGGCGAGAGCCTCGGCTCCATGCTGCCAGTTTGAATGGACAGCGCCTGTCCGCCTCTTAGCGGCAAGCTCAACCCCAGCAGCACCAGTCCAAACAGTGCTGCCAGGGAGCAAAGGCCAATCTTGGCGACTTTTGTGAGCTTGCCCATGATTTACCTCAGCCTACAGCTCTTCGGTAACTGCAGTTCCGTCAAAAGTTAGGTCAAACTCACCAACGGTTTTAGGTGCTTCATCTAGCTCAACAGCCTCGTCTACCGTCACGGTCACCTGGTAGTTGGCCGCATTGGTAGCATCTTCGCCACCCACACCTTGTGCGCCTTCGACCAGTGGACCACATGGCAGCGCGTCTGGTGTGCCATCGCTTAGTTGTCCCAATGTAACCGTCAGAACGTCTGGGCATGCGCCGTAGAACTTTAGGGTCACCTGGTCTGCGTCTAGGCCAGTCAACACTGGCAGTACATTGATACGAGCAGTTACATCAAGATCTACGTTGCCATTGTTCTTGAAGTAAAAATTGAACTTGTCAGATTCTTCACCCGGCTTCAGCTCTGCCAAGTCAAAACCAGGAGCCGTTGGCTCAAAGCTATCGCCGTCATATAACAAAAGATCGGCATTTGCCGACTCTGTTGCGATTGTATTACCTGTTAGTGTTGCTGCGTCCGCTAGTGCTGCAAACGTTACGCCGCCGACCAAAACGGCCACTGCGCCCATAACACCAATGGCTCGCACCACTGGATTTAGTTTGAGTAGTTTCATACTCACCCTCCCCACATTTAGTTTAGTCTCACACTGTATGTCACCAGCCGGCTCTCAAACACGGCTCGTAATTTTAGTGTGCGTAGTTAAAGCATAAGCGCAAATAGCCACCCGTTGCAACAAGATATTTCATGCATTGAATAGTTAAGGGTGCAATTTAAAGTAGTTTTTAATACTTTGTTAACTATTTTGCCGATTTGGCGGCTGCCGTGAGTAAGTGCCGCTTGGTTGGTTTTATCTTTTGGTCATAGACCTTGAGCGGATTCTGCTGAATCTGCCGAGCAGTCCAGGCGTACAGCTCGGCCGCGGTTTTTATAGGCACCAGGATACGTTTGGGAATATATTTGTAGCCTTCTGCTGCCTGGGCTTGCCAGTCCTGATAATGGGCCAGCTGCATGCGCACAAAATCGATGAATAATTGATGGTTGCCTAGGGCAGTTTCGTGATTGAGGTTTGGCAGATGATACAATGCCAGATCATCGGCGGGAAAATAGTGGCGCCCCAGAGCATTGTCCTCTTCTATGTCACGCAAAAAGTTGATCCACTGCATGGCCCTTCCCTGTAAACGGGCATAGGGCAGCGCTTCTTCTGGCAGGCCCAAAACTTTGCTCATCATCAGGCCAATCACTTCGGCCGAACCATAGACATAGCCCAAAGATTCATCGAGCGTCTTAAAAGTCTTCTTGTCTATGTCAGCCAGCATAGATGCCAAAAACGCTTCTACCAACGCCGGGTCTATCTCGTATTCTCGCACCAGATAGATCATGTTTTTTATAACCCGTTCATCAAGGCTGTCCGTGGACAGCCTCTTGGTATCAAACTTGTTGTCTATCTTAGCAAGATCCCACGCCCGGCACAGGGCGGTAAATTCGGCCGTCTTTTGCGGAGCAGCGTCGACGTAGTCGTCTGCTATTCGCACAAAACTATATAACCGAAACACATCTTCTCGCACCTGTTTGGGAAACAGCTTAGAACTAAAGTAATACGTTGTACTGCCCCGCTCAAAAATAGTTTGCTCGAGCGACTTAGAACTCACTTCCCACCCCTTTTTCTTTCATGTAGTGAGCCCGATCTGCTTGGCTTTTTCCATAAATGCCGGGTCTTTGGCCAGGTCTTTATGAAAGTCAGACGTATAAAAATCTTTGAGCAGCTTCGACCAGTCTTGTTCGTGCTTTTTGATACTGACGTTATTCTTTAAGTCGTCCGGGCGCTCATATATCGGCTGAGGGCAGTGGTAAAAATCGGCATATTTGATGTGGGCAAACGGAACAAAGCTAGCTCCCTGCAAACGGGCCTTTAGGGCGCCCACGATTGCTTGGTCTGGATAACCCAGCAAAATGCCCGTGGCCACATGCCCCAGAAACTCTTCGTCAAACTCTTTGGTGTCAGGGTGATGTTTGAGGAGCTTGGTCATTACCCCCAGCGACTCATTGTCTATGGGTCCGTGCAGTAGTTTTATCTTGTCGGCATCGCTTAGTAGCTTTGTCTGGTGCAGAGCATACTCTAGCCCCGGCACAAACAAGACGTCGTAAGATACATAGACTCGGCCCATGGGGTTAGTGTGCGAACCCACAACTATCATCGGTTCTGGCCGTGTCTTGTCGAAAATTTTCAGTGCCGCGCGCAGTTCTTGCTGCCACTTGGCCTGCAGAGTGACATCGTTGGTATAGAACACGCCGTCGGCAATGCCCCGGGCTCCAGACAGAGTCAGCACCATAGTAGGAGTTACCCAAAAGGCAGCCTGGGCTGGACCCAATTCCGCTACGAGTGGCTTCAGGATATCTATAGCCAGTTGAGCTGTTGGGGCTTTCACGATGTTCGAACCAGTAGGTATTCTGCCAATCCCCGCAAAAACCGCTTGCCCTCTGCACTACCCCGGACAGCATCTAGGGCTACCAGCGCCGCCTGAACATGGTCGGCTGCCACTTCTTTTGCATAGACCAGGGCGCCACAGTCTACCAATATGTCTTTGCAGCGTCTAAATTCTGCCGGTGTCAGTTTTTGGTTACCCAGCATGTGTATCAAAAAATTCTTGTTGGCGTTTTGGGTGTGCTCTAGGGCATAGACAGTCAGAACTGTCCGCTTGCCTTCTCGTATATCATCCAGCGGACTCTTGCCACTATCGAACTCAGTCCCAAATACACCAAGTATATCGTCTGTGATCTGAAAGGCGCGGCCAGCGCTCATGGCATAGTCGGTGATAGCGTCTGTAGCGTCGTCACCAGCTCCGGCCAGCACCATACCAATGTACAAAGGGTTTAAGAAAGTATAATGTGCCGTTTTCCACTTTAGGACATCGTCTACCTGCTGCAGATCAACCGTATCAACCACCTCGTTCATGATGTCGTTTGTCTGCCCATGAGCCGTAGTGGCCATGGTGTCATTCATGATACTGACTGCTTTTAGCCGCGCGTTCTCTGTGGCACCCGGTAGGTTGGCCAGAATAGTGTTGGCCATGTGCCCTGCCAACAGCGCGCTGTTGAGTGCTAACGAAATACCAAAGTGATCAGGGTCGTCTGCCAGCTGGTGTTTGCGATGATAATCAGCCAGTTGCATATGGGCAGTCGGGCCACCGCGACGGGTCAGGCTGCGGTCTTGAATGTCATCGATGATCAGTATGTAGGCATGCATCATTTCGATAGCCCGAGCAGCCTGCACGATCATTTTCTGATCGCGGCCGCCACTCATTTCGTAGCCCACCATAGTCAATGCCCCGCGAATACGCTTGCCACCGCGGCCCAGCAGGCTAAGATAGGCATCTGTTGCCAGCCGGGCCTGGCTACCGTACTGCTGCAGCGTACTCTTTTCTACGGTCTTGGTATAAGCCGCAATATCAGCATCTAGCAATTTTTTGTAGGCGCTCAGCTTTGTGGCAAAGACCTTTTTATCACTTTTAGCGGTATTTTTAGTGCTCATAATATTTACTTTAAGTATAATACCCCCTATGCAGGATAAAAAAGTTATTGTTTTGGTGGGCATGCCGGGCGCTGGCAAGAGTATGCTTGTTGATCACCTAGAGTCGCAGGATGTCCCCAGTGTGTATTTTGGTGGTATCACCATCGACGAAGTTATTCGCCGAGGCCTGGAAGTCACCGAAGCAAACGAACGCAACGTCCGTGAAGAAATACGTGCTACCGAAGGCAAAGGTGCCTACGCCAAGCGTATTATTCCCCAGATAGAGCAGTTTTTTACCGAAGGCCACGACAAAGTGGTAGCCGACGGTCTGTACAGCTGGACCGAATACAAGATTTTCAAGGAACACTTCGGCGAAAACGCCATTACTATTGCGGTAGTTGCTCCCCGCAAACTGCGCCACGACCGGCTGGCTAGCCGATCCGAACGGCCCCTGACCGACGAACAAGTCACCTCACGCGAATACGCAGAGATAGAAAACATCGAAAAAGGCGGCCCCATTGCCAACGCCGACTACACCCTGGTAAACGACAGTACCCAAAAAATACTGACTGATAAACTCGACCAAATTCTGGCGCAATTATAGATACCATATGATTGACGAACGGTTTATGTACCTGGCTGTGCTGTTGATTGTGTGGGGCGCTTACGCCTACATCAAAGATATGTACCAGAGCGACACCAGACCCAACCTGGTGACATGGTTCTTGTGGTCCGTGGCGCCCATGATAGCCTTCGCCGCCCAGCTAGAAGCTGGCGTGGGACCGGCCGCTTTCTTGACCCTGATGGTAGGCTTGTGCCCCCTGGCCGTTTTTATCGCCGGGCTAAAAAAGGGCCAGTTCAGGCCTTCACGGTTTGACCTGATATGTGGTGGCGCCTCGGTTGCGGCACTTATTTTATGGCAGCTTACTGGTAGCGGTGCGGTGGCGGTAGCCCTGAGCATCACGGCCGACGGCCTGGCTGCCACCCCTACCCTGATCAAAGCCTATAAAGACCCCCGTTCGGAGAGTCCTTTTTTGTTTATGCTCTTCGCCATCAGCGCCGCCATCACCCTGCTGACGCTAAGCACCTGGAGTTTGGAAGCATCAGGCTTTTCGTTGTATATTCTGATACTCTACGTCACCCTTTTTGGCTTAGTAAAGTTTCAGCCCGGAAAGAGCGTGGGTCACCCCGACCGGTCCGATGGTCAGGCAGCTGAAACCTCCTGAGTGACATTTAGGTATTCTTGTATTTTTATAAAATTATTATATATAAGCAAGTAGACTTGCGTTGCCAGAATAGTTCCCAGACAACGGAGGAGCAAAAAAAGACGTGCCTACCCTAGCTGCGCACGGAACCCCTACGGGAGTCACCGTGGTCCTGCCAGAGCAGCTGGATGTGAAGCCGCTCACCTTCCTCGGACACCTCGACGTGTACCACAAGGACGGACGGACAAAGCTCGTAACTACTCTGTCACTTCACTAGAATGCTTTGCCTGCCAGAGCCTTGCAATGAGGACCGCGTAGCGCAGTCTACTTAATGTAGTCGTGGAGTTTTTTGCTGTCTTTGTGCTTACGCAGTTTGGCCAGAGCCTTGGCTTCTATCTGGCGGATGCGTTCACGGGTGACGCTGAATTCTTGGCCAACTTCTTCTAGGGTATGGCTCTTGCCATCCTCTAGACCAAAGCGCAGCTTCAAGATCTTTTGTTCACGTTCAGTAAGACTGCCCAACATGTCTTTGACGTGTTCTTTCAGCAACTGGTTGGTAGCTGATTCTTCGGGACTGATGGTGTCTTCGTCTTCGATAAAGTCTGCCAGTACCGAGTCTTCTTCATCGTCACGCACACTGGCGTCCAGACTAGATATATCTTGCTTGATCTTCATGATGTGCTCTACCTTGTCCACGTCGATTTCCATAGCCTTGGCGATCTCTTCGTTGGTAGGCTCGCGGTTGTATTCTTGGGTCAGGCGACGCTGGGTACGCAACAATTTGTTGATGGTCTCTACCATGTGCACGGGGATACGAATAGTACGGGCTTGGTCGGCAATAGCACGGGTAATAGCCTGGCGAATCCACCAGGTGGCGTAGGTACTGAATTTGAACCCTTTATCTGGGTCAAACTTTTCAACCGCACGTAGCAGGCCAGTGTTGCCTTCTTGGATCAGGTCCAACAAGTCTAGACCGCGGCCCACATAGCGCTTGGCAATAGACACAACCAGGCGCATGTTGGCCTCAGCCATCTTGTCCTTGGCGCGCTTGTCACCAGCGACTACTTTTTGGGCCAGGGCTAGTTCTTCTTCGGCGTTCAGCAGTGGAATTTTACCAATTTCACGCAGGTACAAACGTACTGAGTCATCGGCAATGTCGTCTAGGTACACTTGCTCACTCAGTATTACTTCTTCCTCTTCATCGCCCTCAGGCGCCCAATCATCGGTCAGGGCCGCGGTTGGCGTGCCTGGTTCAGTCACCTGTAAGTTGGCGTCTGCCAACTCGGTGTATAACTCATCTAGAACTTCGGCATTTGCCGCCGTATCTGGAATAGCAGCAAAGATATCTCGCTGAGCTATCTTGCCGTCCTTTTTGGCCTTTGCCAGAAGCTCTTTCTGAGCCTTGACCAACTCTGGATCAACAGGGGTCGTTTTCTTTGCGTCAGCCTTGGTTGTAGCGTTTGCAGTAGCTCTGGTAGTAACCTTTGGGGTAGCTTTTTTCTTCACCATAAATAGTATGCCTCTTATAACTTTTTAAGTAGATTATCGAGTTCTTTTGCTTGCTCGAGTAGTTTTTGCGACTCTGATTCGTTTGCGGTACGCATGGCTTCGATCAGAGGCTGTTTTTTGTCGTGAACGTATTGTTTTATCAGCTTTTCTTGCAACCGAGCGGCTTCGTTACGAAGCTCCAATAGCTCGTGTTGTCGATATAATTCATCGAACTGTAGACTTAGGATTTTAACATAATCTGCAATATCTCTCAATGCCTCGCTCTCTTTGGGATCCCCCGCAAACTGTGGGTTGTCCTGCAAGAAGCGCAGCAATTGGTGAGCCGACTCGTCTGACAACATGTCGTAGGTAATCGGCTTCAGGTAATGACGGACAGCGGGCTGCATGAGCGTGAGGCACAGCAGCTGGTTTTGGGTCTTCAGTTGATCAATGGCCTGCTTGTCCATTTTTATGTCGGCTTTGATGGCTTTTAGACGAGTCCTTGGCTCCTCGCCCCCCTGTAGTTTGCGCTCTAGAGCTTGCTTACTGGCACCAATGTGCTTGGCCAGTACCCCTAGGTAATGATCTTGCTCTACCTGGTCTGGTAGCTGCCGAACCACCCGCAGAACCACATCGCTGAACTGGCGCTTGCCCACTGCACTCTCTAGGTCAAGTTGGCCACCGATACGTTCAATAAGCCAGTCCACCGCATACTGGTGATTTTCTATAACTTTGCGCCAGGCGTCAGGGTCTTTCTTGACCAGCTCGTCTGGGTCTTTGCCTTCCGGAATGGTGATCATACTCAGTGTCACACCCACTTTGCTGGCAATGGGAATGGCGCGTTCAGTGGCAGCCAACCCCGCACGGTCCTGGTCAAAAGCCAGCCGGATATCGCCCGTAAAACGATTGAGGGCCTTCAGGTGCATCTCTGTCAGAGCCGTACCGGCCGTGGCTACCACTTGCGTGATATCTGCCTGGTGGCTGGCGATAACATCCAGGTTGCCCTCGGCTACCACCACATAGCCATTCTTGCGGATACCTTCTTTTGCAAGATGCAGTCCATAGACATGCCGGCCCTTGTCATACAGTACTGTCTGGGGCGTGTTCAGGTATTTGGGGGCATTCGGTATGTCCTCGAGCAAGCGAGCCGTAAAGCCCACCACCCTGCCTTGCGCATCCATGAGGGGAATCTGCAGCCGTCCACGAAACATATCGCCCAGGCCGCGGTAGCGCTTGGTGGCCAGCCCGGCCTTTTGCAGTTCGTCCTCGCTAAAGCCCTTTTTTTTCATAAAATCCATGAGCGCCGTGCCGTTATTGGGCGAATAACCAAGACGAAAAGCCAACACCACCTTTTTGCTAAAAGCTCGCTTTTCCAGCACGTATCGCAAAGCACCCTGGTTACGAGTGAACTGCGTTTGATAAAACTTAGTAGCCAGCTCGTGCGCTTCATACAGACGCTCTTTTAGTTTGGACGTGTCAGCATTTCGCCCGGTTTGGTACTGGCTCAGGTCTACGCCGGCCTTACGAGCCAACAGCTCTAAGGTTGCCTTGAAGTCCAATCCCTCCACCTCCATGACAAAACTGATCATGTCCCCGCCCTTGCCACTACTGAAGTCATGCCAGATCTGTTTTTCTGGACTAACCATGAAGCTAGCGGATTTTTCGGCCGTAAAAGGACTGAGGCCTTTATAGTTACGACCCGAGCGCTTGAGGGTCATGTATTCACCCAACACGTCCTCTATAGCCAACCGGCTTTTAACCTCTTCGACAGCGTCCATAGAAGCTACCTTATGTCTTCTCTCTGTTAAGTGAAGAATACTCTGGTGAGTGCCATTTGTCAGTTCTTGTGCGGAAGCGTACCCGTAGGTACGCTGACAAGCAAAACTGGCGAAGGGCACCGCCAGAGTGTGCTGAGGCTGGAGGGGAGACATAAGGTAGCTTCACTCTCTTAGAGTATAGCTTCTCTGGCAAACGTCATAGCATAAGCACTCTGACATGACCCTCGCTCCAAAGAGCTAATGCGGTGCGCATAGCCCCCACAAAACAAAACCTGCGTTTTAGGCTGTGCCCAAGCGGCCAGAACTGCCCATGCCTCGCTCACCGTATCAATGGATACGCCTCACTCGGCCCAAACAGTTCTAGCTCACTTGGATCATCACCCTAAATTCACAGGTTTTGTTTTGCGCGGACTATAGGCCGTGGGGCTGGTACAATAACAAGTAATGCAGCAACAGCAAAACCAGTACGATTTTATTATGGGCTCTCCGAACGGCCCCAAACCCAAGTTCTCGATCAAGAGCGGGTCATCAAACAAGATGTTCATATACGCCATAATAGGTCTGGCCGTTTTGCTTGTCCCATTTATTATCTACATGGTTCTATTTGCAGGCGCGCCCGACAACAAAGAGCAACTGGTTAAAGTCGTTCAGCAGCAAACCGAGCTAATCCGCGTTGCAGAAGTCGGGCTAAAACAATCACGCGACGACAATGCCAAAAACCTCGCCAGGACCACCAGCCTCAGCATAACTAGCGATCTATCGTCTCTTAAGTCAACGCTGAACAGCCAAAAAGTAAAAACCCCTAGCAAGCTCCTGAACGGCGGCAAGAACGCCAAAACCGACCAGCTTTTCACCAACGCCCAACAAAACAACCGCTTTGACGAAGTCTTTCTAAAAGAGCTCCAAGACGAACTAGTCGCCTACCAAAAAAGCGTCAAATCCACCTACGACCTCACAACCAACACAAAACTAAAAGCAACGCTCTCCACCCAATACAAAAACGCCAGCCTACTCATAGGCGTCGCCCCAGAATAGTAATCCACCCCTCTCATACATGTGCTTCCCCCTCCGCCCTCCGCCAGGCGGTTACGAAAAACTGATTGGGCGGCTAGGAGTGATTGCCCGCGCTCCGAGGACTGTTTGAGCCCCGACTTGTCGGGGTGAGTTCCACAGGAGCCGGACAGTCAGTTCTAGTTGGACAGTCATGTTTTTATGACCGCCTGTCTGGGGGTGTGTATGGAAGCCCCTCCACAAAGAGTCGGCGTGGAGATAAAAGCTATAGATGAGTAGAAAATTACTTGGTTTTTGCGACGAGGTCGTAGCTGTGCCGGATGAGTCCCTGCACTTCTTCCCAGGGCAATTGCCCTGCCAAAATAATAGTATTCCAGTGTTTTTTGTTCAGGTGGTAGCCTTCCATGACCTCGGTGTATTTGTCGCGCAAAACTTTTGACAGGACCGGATCGCACTTTAGGCTAATACGAATCGGATCCTTCCCCTCAGCAATGAGAGCAAACATATTGTCATGCACTTTATAGACAGCCACCCCTTCACCAAACGGATAGTCTAGCTTGGCATGCGGCATGCTGAGTACATATGTTTCGACTGTTTTATGATTCATAGAATATCCTCTGGTGACATTGGAATAGTTTGTCGAAAGAGCGCCACCTCTCCTTCTTCGGCAATTTGCTGGGCCATGCGATTAGCCTGCTGGTACCTCACGGTCATCTGTGGGTCAAACGCCAGGTCGTGGAGCATCGCACTCTCTATGTAGGTCATAACGTCTCTGGCATAGCGAGCCAAACCGTAGACAAACAAAGCGTGATTATCCTCACTCAGGTAGACCTCAAGCGCGCCAGGACTAGTATCTACAATCGCCTGACAGGCGTCGTAATCATCAGAATCTTGCTCAAGAGAACTCAGCAGGGACCTACACGAATATCGGAAGACTTTAGCCTCACCCTTATCCAACCTCATGCTGATGAGGTGATCCCGCTTCTCGGGCTTATTTGGTGGCTGTCCGAACTCCATTCGCGCCTATACTCACTCCTCTATGTTTGATAAGGTCCCACCTATTACTCTTATTCTAAAATATAAGCCTGACCACTGCAAACATTCCCTGTTAATTGACACAGCCGTTACAGATAAAACACCGTGTAGGTCAAATAAACGTGAGAAGGTTAGGCGTTTTCCCTGAACCACTCCAGGTAGTGCTGGAGCTCGGCAATCGAGGCCTGAATATCATCAAACGCCCGATGTACATCTTGCTTTTCGAACACCTCGCCGTGCATGCCCTGCATGAGTACCTTAAAGCTGCTGACATCTAACATGCGATAGTGTAGCTTGAGATCTAACTGTGGCATCCAGAACTTTATAAAGTCACGATCGTTATGTATGGAATTGCCGGCCAGCACAGCTGGCTCGTCACCAAAGTGTTTTTGTATCAAAGAAACCATCTCTTGCTCGACCTGGATAGGCTCCTTACCCTCGCCCAAGCGATTGATAAACTGGTCTCGGTTCTCCGGGTAATCGCGCCACCAGACGTTTTTTTGCATGCGTTCTATGACTTTTTCGCGGTCCTGACGAATACGCGCCTCGTACGAAGCAACGGTCTTGAACTCAAAATCGGTGATCTCGGCAGCAATCTCTAGCAATACATCCTGGTGCGAATCCAGGCCGGTCATCTCTAAATCCACCCAGAGTAGCTTGGTAGGTATACGGTCTTTATCTATCTGGCTCATTGCCTGCATTATACCCTGTTCACTAAAACTGCCACCAGTTTTAGTGATTCATTCGCCAAAACTGATGTCCCAGATGAGGTGGGTCATACCGACAAAATTGTTTTGGCTACTACTTCAGGGTGTTCTAGGAGCACTTGGTGAGAGCCCGGCAGCACCTGCACCCGGCACATAGTATTAGTCTGGCACACCGTTTCTAGGTCCACGATAGCCCGACTGGCAATGAGGTCTTTGTCGCCAAGCAAGATTCGGGTGGGTATGTGGATTTTTTGTATATCGGCCACAACCTCCTGACGGTACAAGGGGTGCTTTTGCATTCTCCGAAAAACATAAAAGCGCTGGCTGGTGACATCTTCTATAACAGACCGGGGACGATCATGCGCCGCCCGCATGGCAAGCCGCGTAGGCACCAGGCCTGATAGGCTCAGGCCAAAGGCCACCATCCTGGCCAAGGCCTTGCTGGTGAGCCACTTGCCTTCCAGCGCTATGGTTGCCAGCTGCTGGTGTAACAAATCTTTTTCGAAAAATAAGGGAGCCGACAATACCAAGCCAGAGAACCGCTCGGGCCGGTGCAGCGCCCACAGCAAGGCGATGTTGGCACCATAAGAATGCCCGGCCAGCACCGGAGGCTGCTTGAAGTGATATCGCCGAAACGTCTCCTCTAGACAGGCAACCATTTGCTCTGGGCTGTAGGCGGCACGTCGGGGCTTTGGCGAAGCCCCAAAACCCAGCAAGTCTGGGGCCAGCAGCTGCCGCCTGGGCTCGAGCATCTCCACCACACTGTCCCAGTACCGATGCGTAGACAATACCCCGTGTAATAAAATAACCGGCCGGCCCTGGCCGCGCTCGAATACGTGGAGCTTGTAGGCATTCATACAATCGATATTATACGTTGAGCCACACGGTATACTACAAACATGTCTGAAAAACCCTCCAAGAAAAAATTGATCATCGTTTTGATAATCGTTGCCCTGATAATTGCCGGCCTTGTGGCCATCGGCAAAAGGGTAAAAACAGCAGAGGACACAAAAGAAAGCCCTACCAACGCGCAGCAATCTGGCTTTAACAAATCGCAGCACTCACTCGACCAGGCCGGCAGCATCTGGTGGGTCGTCAACAAGTCCCGTCCGGTCGGTAACTCGTACGCACCAGACGACCTAGTCATACCCGACATCCCTATTCGAAGCGGCGCAGGCACTGACGAACGCCGGGTCAGTCAAAAAATTGCCGTCCCACTCCAACAGCTGGTGGCTGCCGCCAAACAAAACGGCGTCAACTTGCTGCTGGCCAGTGGCTATCGCAGTTATGATTTGCAACAAACCGTCTATGCTCAAAATGTCAAACAGCTTGGGCAGGCCGAGGCCGACAAAGTCAGCGCAAAACCTGGCACCAGCGAGCACCAGACCGGCTTGTCCTTAGACATCGGCGCCACTAACCGCAAGTGCGAGATAGACATCTGCTTTGCTGATACGCCCGAGGGTCAGTGGGTTGCCCAGCACGCCCACGAATACGGCTTTACCATTCGCTACCTTCAGAGCAAAGAAAACAAAACTGGCTACAGTTATGAACCTTGGCACCTCCGCTATGTTGGCCCCGAACTAGCTGCCGAACTGAAAAAAACCGGCCAAACTATGGAAGAATTCTTCGGTCTGTAGCCTAGGCGGCGATCTTTTCCTGGGTCCGAGTACGCGCCACGCGCTCTTCGATTTTTTCGGTTATAAACTTTAGATCAAGACTGTCTTTGCGGTAAGCTGCCCACCCTTCAAATGACGATCCTTTTGCGCCTATTTGGGCTGCCCTCTCGAGGCGTTCGTCCATTTTCTCGGTTCTTCCTGGATCTTCCAGCGCCTGGTTATAGAGCCGCTCCGTCAAGCCGTCGAGACCACCTAGATGTTGTGCGGCATGTTGTTGCAGTTTCCGGCTATCGCTGACGTAGCCTTTTGGGGTAGTCAGCGCGAGCTCTAGCGTATTCTGCAAGCCCAACTCTTGTGCCACCATAGTGTAAAACTCCCCAGCGTCCCCGCCTTTTGGCTGCCGGTCGAAATAAGGCTTCACGTCCAGGCCAGTCACAATCCGCAGGTCAATAAAGAAGCCCTTAATATCCATATATCCGTTCTTGTCGCCAGAGAAATGTTCAGCCCGCAGCTCTTCGGCACCAATGCCATAGACCACTCCGCTGTCCAGGTTTAGTCCACCCTGCGTATGCGTATATTCATGCTCCAGGATAGCAAAGTCTCGCTCCCATGCATCTTCAGCGTAGTAGCTCGCTCGCCCTTCATTGCGGTACATGATCTTCTCGGCTACCGGCAACGGGACAACCAGAGTCTTTTTGTCGTCTATGGTAGTGGCCCAGGCCAGGCCAAGTTCACCAAAGCCCAATTCTTTCGCAAAGGCATCACCCTTTTGTTTCATGTCGGCGTGGTATTGTGCCGAGGCCTGCTTGTCCGCATCCCAGGCCTGCCACTCTGGCGCATTGTAAGGCTTGCCCTCTAACTCTGGAGGTGCAGCTGGTCGCATGCCAGACAGTGCGTAGTCGCTGGCCACATTTAGAACACGCACCTCAAATTCGTCTTCTGTGTCCGCAGTAATACTCAGCCGGGACTTCACCGCGTCCAGTAAACCTCCGGTATCAATTGCCTCTTGTAGCTCCTGGCTCACCTGTACGTTCGTGTAACGATCGTACACGCTTTTTTCATTGGGGTGCTCATCCTCTTCACTATTTATAAGATCTTTAGTCTGATCGTAGTAGTCCGACTTGTCCCGGGCCAACAACAAGACAGCATCGGTGATAAATTCTTTCTCGGCCATATAGTCGGCCACAGACATGCCAGGCCTTCTGTCTTCCAGCCCAGCCGAGCGTTGTGCCAGGGCGGCAAAGAAAACGGTGTGCGCCTTTTCTTCAAAAAGTTCTGGGCGGATGCCCAGATCAGTAATAAGCTCTGCCCCATAGTCAGAGATCTGCTCTTCTGCGTCGGCCAGTTCTGGCAGCTCAGCCGCCAACCCATGCAGGGCCTGGTCAAATGCATCATGCGATTCGATGTTTGTTTCTTGGGGTGATGCTGCTGATTCTGCGTTCATTTTGTTTTTTGGTTTATCTTTTACAATACTAGCATTTTTTTGACTAAAAGTCAATACGCTGAACAGAGGTAATCTTGTCCCGCCAAATAGTGCTTAAAGTTAAAAAATATGTATGCTTATATGCGCTGGTGTTGTCAAAAAATACACTATCCCCCGCCCTATGATGAGCGTAAGGTAGCTCCATACAACATTTTCTGGAAGGAGGAAATCATGAAGCTAAAAGCATTATTCCTAAGTGCTGGTATATTTTTGTCTATTCTGGCCTTCAGCCCAGCACGCGCAAGCGCTCTGACGCTACCGCCAAACCAAGAGAAGTCCTTTTGGATAGGCGACTGCGCCGTTAAGTATACTCACGGCTGGTACGCCAATGCCTATTCGGTGTATCAAGATGTGTACGACTCATGTGGTTCAAAAACTTTTACCCGTGTCACCTCCTCTACAAGCTCTTCTACGAACTGCGGGAAGGACCTGCATGTAACCAATACTTGCAAAATCGACTCAATCCAAAACAAGTACACTGCGTTCGCACCCGGCGTTTCGTTGGTAAAAAGCGAGCTGAAAATCTGCACCAACAATAACCACGTCTGCCAGAACTACACCTTTACCCCATAGACCAGACCCAGTAGCTCCTCTGGGTCGAGCGATCTCAGATTATTGACTTTTACCATATTTTGTGCTATTATTTATAGCAATATTCCGCAAAAACAAAATGATCGGCAGCATGGTAGAAGAAGGCTCACCCCACTCCCAAGAGATGCACGCCCCAGGAGGTGAATTTTCTGACACACAGGCCGCGCAGCCAGAGAGTATCTATGAACATACGGGAAATGGTGTCGAGGAGCTTATCGAGACCCAGTTTGCCGACCCTGCCCTTTGGGAACAGCCCAGGGGCGCGGCAACCAAACCAGAGATTCTGGGTATCGAAAGGCAGGGGGAGGGCTACGTCGTTGCCGAACCTCATAAAGCCTGGGTAGCGGGTGTATACGGTCAGCGCCTCGTCCCCGACCCGGAAAACGAAGGTAAGTACGTGTTGACTCCGTAAGCCTAGAAACACTAGCAGACATCCATCAGACACTCGCCGAAACCGTCCTGGCAGGAGAAAATATACACGCCGCAACGCTAGTAGAGGCACCCACAGCCGGCAATGTCGTTAATCCAGAAAATACCAAAGTATGGCTTGGCAGTATCGGAAGTAACGAGTGGCCTATTATGCAATTTCAGCGTTCTGAGGGCGAAAAAAAATATTGGGGCCATGACTACGGCGAATTTCACTTAGGCAACATGGCCCTCATGCCCAGAGAAGCTCAAGATTTGATGACCGAAGCAAGCTGGCATGAGCAAGCCTGGCGGCAACGTCATGCTAGAGAGGAAGTAAAAGAGCCAGTGCTACTCCTTCCCGGAGAGTCAGCCACCGACAAGAACCCGTGGGCCGACCCTTATGCCCCTTTTGGACCGGGTCGGGATGTACTTGGTCAGAATGGCACTGGAAAAATCGATGCATTCAGTGATAGCGCTAACTATATGGACCTGATAACCTACGCTGTTGCCGAGCCTGATATTCCGTGCGATGAACGCATAGAAGAAATACTAGAATTGTCTGTTCGGTACAGCGAAGATGTGGATGCGATGATTCCACAGCTCACACTCGAACAACTGAACGCTATCACAGGAATCCTGCAGTTTGAAGGTGGTATTGAACTTACTCAACTACAACTGGCGCCACCGGGCCGCCGCCAAACCCGACACCTTGGGAGAATTTACCGCCGAAACCGCAAAAGAATACGTCACCAACAGCCTACAAGGCGTAGCGCGGGTAGCCGAAAAAATCAGAGGCACCTACATTGACGAACAAGCACAGCCTACCGATGAGGCTATTGCGGCCTAAAATCCAGGGCACAGGAATTTATACAGTAGTGCTGGTTCGTGGGCGAAGTGTTGTCGTCGAACACATGGCCCAGGTGGCTGCCGCAGTTTTTGCAGGTTACTTCTACCCGATGTATACCCAAACTGTTGTCGTCTTTTAGTTCAACAGCGTCACTCTTGGCTACCTCTGAAAAACTGGGCCAGCCCGCGAGCCCCGGAACGTCTGATTCGTACTTGCTATCACTCATGAACAGCACCCTGCCACAGGCCGCGCAAGCGTAGGAGCCTGTTTCTTTATTCTGCAAAAGCTTGCCGCTGAACGGTGCCTCAGTGCCCTTGTTGCGCAGCACCTCGTATTGTTCGGGAGAAAGCTTTTTCTTCCACTCTTCTTCGCTCAGTTGCATACCTTCCTCCGCTCTTTAGGACTTATTTTTGTCTAACTTGTCTAGTTGCAAACCCTTGACCCCAAAGTACACCACTGCGGCAACGGTAGTGAAGCTAATCATCACAGCAATAAATGAACCATAGGCAAATACAGCGTGCTTGCCCCCGACTGACATCGTATAGGTCTTCTCCGCCAGACCACCACTGCCAGGTAGCAGTAGGCCAATGACAGGGTTCACAAAGCTGGCAACTAACTGGTCCACCACAGCCTTTACCTGCACCCCCAACACCAGTCCAACAGCCAGGCCGATGACCCCTTGTTCCCGCAAGAAATTAGAAAAACCATTGATGTGCCTATCCAGGCCCAAGCGCTCCAGTAGGTGGCGCCGGGCGGTAGCCGCGCCCTTAGCGCCAGCTGATTTGGCGGCGATGGTTACCGGGGTGTCTTGGTATGGTTGTTTGCCTTTTTTCTCCATGTATTAGCTCCTCTTTTCACTCCGTATACGTTGCAGTGCTAGGGCAAAAGCAGCCTCTTTCAGGGACACTTCCTCTTTTATAGCGTACTGATAGGCGTCTTTGATAGCCGTAACCATGTAGCGCTCAAGTTCTGTGTTCACTTTTTCTTCGCTCCAGTGTTCGCCAGTACGGTTCTGCACCCACTCTAGGTAGCTAACAATTACGCCACCAGAATTGGCCAGCACATCTGGGATAACCAGCACCCCTTGGTCTGTTAGGTAGTGATAAGCCTGCTCATTGACCGGGGCGTTGGCCAACTCTAGGATGATTTTTGCTTTGACGCTGTGCATAGTAGACTCGGTCACTACATCACCCAGTGCCGCAAGCACCAGTACGTCTACTTCTAGACCCACCAAGTCGTCGTTGGTAATGATACGCACACCATCAGCCGCAAAGTCCTTGAGCGAACCCATGTTTTTCTTGTAGGTATCGACTTCTGTGGCGTGCAAACCAGCCTCTTTGTAAGGGCCGCCTGTAGAGTCAGTTGCCGCTACCAGCTGCCACTGTGGATGATCGTCCTCGGCTATGGTGCCAAAGAACGATCCGACGTTGCCAAACCCCTGGACAGCCACCGTGATAGCCTGACTGCCCTTTCCGAGCTGCTTCAACACTTCGCGCAGCGCAATCACGCCGCCGCGGCCAGTTGCCGCCTCGCGCCCCAGACTACCGCCGTTACCCAACGACTTGCCGGTAAAGCTGGCATGGGAGGTATCGCCCGTCACTTTCTCGAACTCGTCCACCATCCAGTCGATGATAGTAGCGTTGGTGTTCACGTCTGGTGCCGGCACGTCCTTGTCTGGTCCAATGTGTGGTGATAAATATGCCGAATATTTGCGGGCCAGTTCTTCTAGCTCTGCTTTGGATAACTCTTTGGGGTTCACTGCCACGCCACCCTTGCCGCCACCAAGTGGCAAACCTACTGCAGCAGTCTTGAGAGACATCAGCGTAGCCAAGGCTCGCACCTCGTCCAGATTGACCTCTGGATGAAAGCGTACGCCACCTTTGTAAGGACCCAGGGCGTTATTGTGCTGCACCCGATAAGCTTTGTGCTTGGTTCCGGTACTCAGTTCTATCTCGAACTCATGTTCGGCGTTGGCCTTGAGCAATTGATTTATTTCTTCTTCGTCAAAACCCAATTTTTTACCAACCCGACGAATCATCGTTTGGGCAGTCTCTAGCATGTGATACTCCTTCTAAAACCGCGTACATTGATTGTACACCCCCTCGCTCACAAGCGGGACATACAGAGAGCGATAATTGACTTTTTAATATATTTGTGCTAATATAAAATTACTAAATGCAGCGCAGCGCGAAATAAAAAAATGATTGAAGGCCCACACCCTAACCCAACTGACCTCGGTCCCGCCGAGGGGGCTGAGGATTTACTTGATAAGCCCGTTCCCATCCCCACCTATGACACGGTGGAACAATTTACCGTAGAGGACTTAAATAGACAGTACCCAGACTGGCAACAAGAAACAAGCTATGCCGATCCTGAATTAGCAGCCATTGGGTTTGCAAGAGTAGATACACTGCGACAGGTGGGGGAAGAGCTTGGGCTAGGACACCTACCCGTACACGCCGGTGGCGAGGGCCTGGGCTGGGCACTGACCCACACACCCTCAGAAGTAGGTACACACTATGACGCTCACGGCATAGCCAACAAATACGACCCCGTAGTAGCGCTTGATAGGCTGCTGACAGGAGGGATCGATCCAGACAAACCCATGCTTTATTCAATGGGATTTATCGATGACCCAGAAAATGGGAGCGCAGTAGGTGCCGACAGGCCACTTACCTCGGGAGGATTCATTGTGGTTGCCGAAAAGGACAAAAAGCTCGCAGCTGATGGCATTTCATACGTAGTGACCGGTGAAGAGTATGCCTCAACGCTCGATATCCTCCGCGAGCGCCACCCCGAGGTTACCTTCCTTTCCTGGGACGAAGCCCCTGCGGTATTCACACAGCAAACCAATGAGGCTGGTGATACAGACATTTCCGTGGAGTCACTGTACCAAGATGAACACCCTACATATGAAAGGCCTCAGAATAACCCCGTACTTGCCGGAGACCCTGGCGAAGCACCAATGCCATTCGCCAAGCCAAGTGATGATGATCCGGATGTTTGGTAGTCCTACATTTTGCTGGGAGCGTCGATACTGAGTAGGCTCAGGCCATTTTTAAGTGTCTTTGCGTAGTCACTGACCAGCTGCAGACGAATAGCCTGGCGCGGATCATCCAGCACCCGGTTTTTTTCATAAAATCGGTTAAAGGTCTGGGCCAATTCATACAAGTAGGTACAGATATGATGCGGCATGAGCTCGTCCGTAGCCTTCTGGGTGACCTCTGGGTATTCACTGATTTTTCGCAGCAGACTGCGCTCATCGGCTTCCAGCGGCCCATCGTGAGCGGTCGACTGATCTTTGACCTTAGCCAAGATGCTCCGAGCCCGGGCATGGGCATACTGGATATAGGGGCCAGAATTGCCCTCGATAGCCACCGACTCTTCTGGGTCATAGATAATGTCACCGCCCAGGCGCTGCTTGAGAAAAGCGTACTTAACGGCGGCTAGCACCACCTGCTCGTCCTCGTTACCGGTAAGGGTTTTATTGGCCACGGCAGCCGCATCGAGCACTTCGACTGCGCGCAAGATGTTGCCCTTGCGTGAGCTCATCTTTACCCCGCCCTTCATCTTTACCATGCCATGCGTCATATGGGTGGTGCCCTGGGCCAAGGCTGGCGCAAACTGCTCTACTGCTTTTAGGACAACCTCCATGTATTGCAACTGCTCATTACCTGTGATCACCACAGAGCGATCAAAGTGATAGTCTTCCCATTTTTGCATAATCAGCCCAACATCCTTGGCCTCGTAGGTGGGGATGCCTTCGGAATTGATAAATACTCGCGTGTGCAGACCAAATTTTTCGCCCTTGAACACAATGGCGCCCTTGGACTCTTCAAATACTTGGCCAATGTGACCCCTTACAGTCTCTAGGCCAATAGTAGAAACAGTGCTCTCTGGATAGTAGCGTTCGAAGTGACTCCCAATACGATCATAAAACTTATCAAAATAGTCATAGCTCCACTGCCGGGTCGTCCAATAGATTTGTGCAAAAGGCGACTGGTGGTCGTTGTCAGTATGCAGCTGATACACTCGCTTATTCAGCTTGATGATCTCCTGTTTGGCAAACTGGCTCTCTTCGTACTCCTGGGTTCCCTGCACATAAGCCTCGGCCATCCATTCAGCCCGCTTGTCCTCTGGTACATCATTCAGTTTCTCGGGGTGTTCGCCGTCCAGCCGTCCCACGATAGCCCACATAGATCTGCCCACGTGCAGTCCAACATCACCACCAAAATTGACACGGTGCACTGCCGCCCCGGCCTGCTCTAACAAATTAGCAACAGCATCACCTACCACACTGGTATACAGGTGTCCGGCATGTAGCACCTTAAAAGGGTTAGGGTCAGAATACTCGGCCACAATCTTCTGGCCAGCCAGGCGCTTTGCTGGTGGCGTCTCGGCCAGCTGCCACAAACCGCTGTCTTGCAGGCGAAAGTTCAGAAAGCCCGGGCCGGCCACCGCTATGTCGCTGACTGTTGTTTCCAGTTTTTTGCGCAAATAGTCAGCCAGAGCCTCGGCAACTTCTCGCGGGTTCTTCTTGAGCTTGTTGGCCAATTGCAAAGCCACATTGGTGGCATAGTCACCAAATTGTTCGTCCGGCCGTGTCAGAACCACCTGCACGTCGACACCGAACACTTCTTTGCTCGCCACTTCTACGGCGTCTTGTAAGTCCAGCTTCATTTGCTTCTATTTTACCCCTGTTTAATAGAGAAATCTAGCGGTTGTCTGCTCGGAGGGCTTGCACTAACTGCCAAATAACCGTGTACATACTGCCCAACAAGATAAAGAAAGTTGCCGTGGTCACGACGGCCTGGGGGTGGGCGCCGGGATTGATAATGCGATCTGACACGTCAAACAACAGACCAGCCGGATTGATCAACACATCCCAAGTATTCCAACGCAAGCTGCGGCCCAAGTAGATGGCAAAGCAGCACACCAGCAGCACACCACTCACCACCGTGTGGGCCTGGTACCGTGTCAGCCGTTTCAGGAGTTCGCGGTGGACCAAGTACAGGCTCAAGAACCCAGCCACGTAGGCGTTAAAAATAAACAAACTGAACATCACTACGTCATACAGCAAGCTCACCTCACCCGTGGCATGCAAATGTATCAAGTCGCTCACCAAATAAAAGCTGTTGGGCAAAAAACCCACCCACAGGAACGCCAGAATGACACTGGCCGGCCGCGACCAACTACCCTTCTTGAGACGGCGGCTCAGCCACCAGGCAAACCACAGCGGCAGCCAGCCCAAGAACAAGTTCCAGATCAGAAACCAGTAGCGGCTGCTATCTGACTCGATCGAGCGCAATAAAAACAAAAATAAACAAGCAGCATTAGATATCAGCAGCGCCTGTGCCACCTTGGTATAACTCGCTCCCACTCGTTGTTTCGAGGCCATTATGTCTCCTAGTATATCAGTCCAGAGGAGAGACCCTAAAACGAGTGGACTGGCCCTGGCGGCAAATTCTCTATAAAATAGGGGTCAATGCAACCAATCAATTCCTTTTTGGATCAGTGCAAAAAACTCGTCAAAGGAGTCGTACGACCAATCGCCCAGGGGCTTAACAACGTCAGCGGCGGGCAGCTCAGTCCCAACACCGTTACCATTGTTGGGCTATGTATGCATATACCTATTGCATGGTTGATTGCCCAAGATTCGCCGGTGTGGGCTGCCGGGCTACTGGTTGTCTTTGGATTATTCGACACGCTCGACGGCGAGCTGGCTCGCTTGCAAAAACGCGAAAGCAGCGTGGGCATGCTGCTGGATTCTACCACTGATCGCATGAAAGAGATCATCCTGTACATCGGCATTGCCTACCTACTAGTAAGCCAAAGCAGCAGCCTGCCGTGGCAGCCTGCAACCATCGCGGCCGTGGCAGCCGCAGCGTGCGGTGGATCCATCTTGGTCAGTTACGTCAACGCATGGGGCGAGGCTATTCTGGCTGCCAAGGGACACAAACACACCATAAATCAGACCTTTCGCAGTGGTTTGTTGCGTTTCGAGATCCGCATGGTGCTGATCATTCTTGGATTACTCACCGGTTGGTTGTTGTATGTTGTGGCAGCTATTGCCGTACTGGCCTGGCTCACCGCCCTAGAACGCTTGCGAAACATTATTGCCGTACTGAAATGATTAAGATAGATCTACACACCCACTCCGTGGCGTCGCCAGATGGCGGCATATCTGAGGCTCAGTACATAAAGGCCCTCAAATCCGGCATGCTGGATTGCGTCGCCATCACCGACCATAACCAGGTAGGGTTTGCCAAGCACATGCACAACACCCTGGGCGAGGCTATCATCGTGGGCGAAGAAATCATGAGCAGCGAGGGCGAGATTATCGGCCTGTTTCTGCAAGAGCTGGTGCCAGCCGGCCTCAGCCCAGCTGATACTATGCATGCCATCCATGATCAGAGCGGACTGGTCTATATTCCCCACCCCTTCGAGACTATGCGCAAGGGCTTGGGCCCCCACATGCTTGACGACCTGGTTGAACACATAGACATCGTAGAGATCTGTAATGGCCGGGCGTTCTTCCAGAACCGGAGCCAACAGGCAGTGGTCTGGACCCGCCTGAACCAACGAGCTGGCGCGGCAAGCAGTGACGCCCACGGCTACCATGGCCTGGGGGCTACCTATACCACTGTTAGCAAACTACCAACCGCCAGCACGTTACTACACGAATTAGCCAGCGCCAGACATGTCACGGACCGGCCGGGCATTCGGGCCCTGTTGTACCCCAAGTATCACCGCACCCGCAAAAAGATACTCCCAGGAAAACAGCATGGATAGCATCGTATCTGCCCTGTGGTTCTTTTTGCCGGCTGGGGTGGCCAATGCCGCACCGGTGTTTGCGGCCAAACTTCCGGCCCTCAAGCATTTAAAGAGTCCGATGGACGGCGGCCGAAGCTACAAAGGCACCCGGCTGTTTGGCGCCAACAAGACGTGGCGTGGCCTGATAGCTGGTATCGTGCTGGCTACTCTCATCATCGGCTTGCAAAAATATCTGTTCACCCACAGCCTGTGGGCGCTCGAACACAGCTGGTTTGACTATCGCCCGACAAGTGTGTGGCTACTCGGACCACTGCTTGGGGCCGGCGCCTTGCTGGCCGACGTGTTAGAGAGCTTTTTCAAGCGACAACGCCGTATTGCACCTGGTGACAGTTGGTTCCCTTTTGACCAAACCGACTATATCATCGGCGGCTGCCTGTTTAGCCTGCCTGTCGTGCAGCTATCACTTGGCAAGTACTTGCTTGTACTGATCGTCTGGCTGAGCGCACACCTGCTGTCGGTCTACATCGGCTATCTGGCCGGTATCCGCGACAAGCCTATTTAAATTTACTGGCCAAGATGTAAGACTCCCTACCAAAGGCGTGGGCCAGATAGTCTTTAGGATAACTTTGTAATAAGTTCTCGTATTGTGACGGCATAACCTGAAAAGCGCGGTATTTTTTATCAAAGATTTCTGGCGGCAAGTCCAGCACCATGTCGCAGGTGGCCTTGTCATGCAAAACCGGCTGATCGAGATTGAAGAAAAAGTTGAACTTATCGTCTAGTTCTTTTAAGTAGCTTGCTTCGTCTGTGGTATTCACGGCGTAGTACACTTGGGGTGGCTTTTTGGCCGCAGCGGCAATCAGCCCCGCCCAGTGGCACACTGCCTTGTGGTCTTCGTGGCCAGTCAGGCCGTCGGGCGGAAAGGTGATAATGGTGTCTGGCTGGTACTTTTCTACCAACGGCATGAGCTCCGCCAGAGCGGCCTCGTCAGTTGCGTGGCTGCAGTCACCATCGGCATGTCGCAGCCAATGATGATGCTTGGCGCCTAGTATCTGTAGGGCCGTAGTTAATTCGATGGCCCGTGTGCCACCCAAAGTGTCGAGAGGCCAACGAGTTGCATCCTGACTACCCGCCTCGCCCTTGGTAGCAGTGATACACACCACCGTCTGGCCATTGGCGGCGGCCAGAGCCATGAGCCCGCCCATGCAAAAAGTCTCGTCATCAGGGTGAGCCCATACCCCCAAAATAGTTCCCAAGCTGGCTATATCCGTGACACCTAAGCCCACCTTATGACCCTACCGATCTCCCCATAATTCCTAGCAATTTTACCTCAACTGGCGCATCTTCCGGTACGTCTATCTCTGGGCCAACCGAGCCATCCGCCTGCAGCTGATCCTTTTGGGGCAATGTATTGTCATAGACCGCCTGAGCGATACCAGGATCAAACACCAGTGAGTAATTCAACGCCTGCGATACATCCCACCCATGAACCAGTACTTCCATGGCCATTTCGGCAATGTAATCTTGGGATTTTTTATCGCCACCAGACAAATGTACCTTGCCTGCTAGGTCCGCCTTGTTGACCGCCTCCTGGGCGGCGTCGGCGGCGTCTTGCCAAGCCGCTTGCGGCCGGTCGCCCAGTACGTCCCCGTCGTATTTGGTGCCTATTTCTGCTACCGTCTTGCCCTCTAGCAAGTCCGGTATCCACAGCAGTTCATATACCATGTGGTTCAGCAGCTGCCCCAGGTTCCATTCGCTACAAGGCGTGGCGTTGCCAAACTGTTTTACTTCCGCCGTTAGTACACACTCGGTAACTTGCTCGAGTACACGAGTAAATAATAATTTTGTGTCCATTAGATAGTAACTCCCCTATTACTACTTCTATAATAACAGTTTCCTGTTTTTATTGGCCGGCGCGTTCTTTGTCTCGTTGCTCTGGGGTTTCATCGGGGCGCTCGTAGTCGTCCTCCAACCGCCATGTTGTCCCCATCTCTGGTGTTGAGGCTTCCAAGATATCGCAGTCTGTAATGCCTATAAGGCGGTGCCTTTGGCCAATACAAGTCGTATACCCAAAGCCAGGCTTTAGCTCGGTTGTAGTAAGTTCGCCTTTGTCATTCTCCCACAGGACCGCAGCCCGACCCTTCATAATGAGATAGGTCTCTTGCTTGGCATCATGCGCCTGCATACTCTGTCGACAACCGTTATTGATATGCATTATCTTGCCCATGTAAGGCTTTCCTTCGGGCACCCAGTGCAACTCATAGCCCCAAGGCTTTTCTATGCGCCGGACATAAGGTTCTTGCGAAAAGGTCGATGTGTCAAACTGCTTAGGGTCGTAGCTATCGCTCATGCCAGCTCCCTCTTGAAGCGCTCAATGATATCTTTGTCACCAACCTCAATGGGGTTCACACCGTTGAGCAGCGCCAGATACAAACTCACAAAGTCTCCAAGCGCAACGGTCCACAGCAGTTGCTGCAGGGGTGTTTCGCCCTTAGCCTCTACCTGCAAAGGCGACGGCCAGCGACCGCTGAGCAGTTTGTCACTCAGGTCGAATCGCTTCTTGATACGATCATTGTCATACGAGGAACGCAAATAGATAACTCCGTAGGGTTTATCAACGGGGTGAGATGTCCAACCCGTAAATTCATTGTGATTAAACTCAGGAAAGGCATATTCCCAGGCGACGTTTTGGGCATTTTCGTTAAAACTGATCTTCCACTTGTGAGCTGCCTGGGCCAGCAAGGGACCACCATACATAACCGGTGACTTACCCATAAGCTCTTGGGCCAGCTGTTTGGCCTGGTTCTTGGCAGCCGGAACAATGGGCACCCACTGGGTAATTTCGTTTTGCAAGAAATCTGCCGCTTGGCTCAGGGTGGCGGTTGCATTGGGCTGGACAGCCAGTTGCAATTTCTCGGCCAAGGCTACAATCCCCTTGAGGCCGTAGAGTGCCCCGTATCGCGGTTTATCAATTTTGGGCAGTGCAATAAGCAGGTAATTCTTTTGCGTGGCAATCTCGGCTAGCTTGCCGCCAGATGTGATAATAACAATCTGCGCCTTTTTCTCTTCGGCCTGGGCGAGTGCGGACAGTGTTTCCTCGGTATTGCCGGAATAGCTAGAGGCAATAAACAGTGTGTGTTCGTTTACGTAAGCGGGCACATCGTAGCCCCTGACTACTTCAAACGGTACAGAGTAGCCAGGCCAGCTGGTGCTCAGAAGCGCCCACAGTGCTGATCCGCCCATACCCGAGTGGACAATATTAGCTACCGTCTGTGAAGGTTGCCAATCACCAAGGTCATAATCCTGCTGCAATTGCTGCCATTGCTTTTCCGCCACCCCCAGAGCATCATGCGCATCACGCTCATGAATGTATTTTAGATCGTCAAGTGCGGAACTCACAGAACCCATTTTATATCCTCCTTCTGTTAAGCGAAAGCTATCGTGGTGAGTGCAGTTTGCCAGTTTTGTGCGAAGGCGTACCGGCAGTACACCGACAAGCAAAACTGGCAAAGGGTGCCACCAGAATAGTTTGAGGCTGGAGGGAGGACATAAAATGGGTTCTCCCCTTCCCTCTCTTTCTGGTTATGGTATATACTACCATCATTATAGACATAGCAGTGTAATTTTTAGAGGTGGGAATGTTCGGACACAATAACGACAACAATCAACAACAAGATCAGACGTATAGTCCAGACCCCAGCCAGGCAGTTGCCCCGGCTACCATAACGGAGCTGCAGCAAGATGCTGCTACAGCCGCTCCAGCTCAAGAGCCTAATATAGGCCTCCCTACGGTTGCCCCAAGTGACCCCACTGCATCTGCAACCGTAGACAGCAGCTCGGCCCCAGCCGTGGCACCCGCATCGCCAGCCGCCGCTCCCGCTGCTGCCCCAGATGATTTGTTGGGCCTCAAACAAGAAGCCCTACACCAACTATCTCCCCTGGTAGGTCACCTAGACCAAACTCCAGAAGAAAAGTTCCGCACGACCATGATGATGATCCAAGCCACCGACGATCACACCAAGATCAAAGACGCCTACGAAGCCGCCCAAGCTATCACCGACGACAAAGTCCGCGCCCAAGCCCTGCTAGACGTCGTCAACGAAATAAACTATTTCACCCAGCAAGACCAAAAAGAATCTTAGAAAAGAAAAAAACCTGGCCGAAATGGCCAGGTTTTTTTCTTTGCGAGCGCTATCCTTCTTATGTCACCGGTGAAGGATTGTAGTAACGCTGTTCGGGTGTTTGCCGATGCTCTGGGTCGGCCTGTACTTGCTGTAGTATAACTCGTTCGGTCATACGTTCTACCGGCTGAGCGTGTGCCAGCTGTACCATCGATGTCCTCACTTGGCGCAACTCATTTTCGAGTCCAACCATCCGAGATTCCATGGCGACTGCTCGGCGCACTAGTTGTACTCGTTGGTATTCTTCTTGCCGGAGCAATTGCTGACTCTGCTGCAGAGTCACGGTCAGCACTTTTATAGTTTCCCTCAGAGAATTCACGTCCTGGCGGGTGGCTACTCGCTCGAGCAAACGGTTGCGAGCGACATCCAGGGCATTCTGCAGGTCTTGTTTCGTTAATGAGACCATAGTTTCCACCTCCTTATACCCCTTTAAAATAATTGTGGGTTTTATATGGGAAGTTTTCGCTTTTTGTTCACTTTCGAGCAATCGACCGCTGCCCTGTTAGTTTCGCTCCCGGCAAGATAAGGTACTCTCTTCTACTTGTATATAAGTATAACAGACCCCGCAAGAGGTTCTCTGTTGGGGGCTAATGTCGCTATTGTTCTTAGCGACGCTTGTCAGATGAGGCGTTGATCAAAATGCGATGGATCAAGTATCCAGCAATGACCAGTATCATGAATATGGCCAGTGTATCTTCGGCACCGGTGTTGGGTATGTTACTGCGAGTCTGAGTGCCGGCCACCTGTTGCGGCGATGGGGCTGGAGCAGCAGCTGGGGTTTGCTGGCGCTGAGCTTCGGCTTGTTTCTTAGCTTCTTCGTCTTTCTTTTTCTTTTCCTCGGCAGCTTTGGCGTCAGCCTGTTTCATGGCCTCTTCTTGTTTCTTCTTTTCTTCTTCGGCCTTTTTACGATCGGCTTCTGCCTGGGAGTTATTGGCCACTGGCTGCTGTTCTTGTTTCTCTTGATCTGCAGATTCAGAGGTGTTGGGCTTGTCGTTTTTGGCAACCTTGCGGTACACCCAGCGGCTACCAAAGAACAGACCTACTGCCAGTAGAACAGTGACCAGAAGCGTACCCAAAGCCAGCAGCCATGCCACACCGGCACGTTCGCGACGTTCGGTCTGGTAGTACTCCTGAATCTCGGCAGGAACATTAGTCTGATTATTTCGACGCCTAAAAACCGCCATAGGTAACTCCAATACTTATCTTGTACGATAGTACAAACTGGCCCATTTGGCAATATTCTATCTAATATAATTACATCTTACAAAGGATTTTGATTACAGCCGGCCTTTTCTAGCCGTCTTCTTCTAGTTCCGCCGTGAGCTGTCCGACAGTCATCACCAGCCCATGAGAACCGAGCTCTTGTAGGTTCTTTTGCATTAGTAATGCCCTGAGGTCCAGGTACATAACCGCCCGAGCAATCTCGGCCATGCCTGGAGGGTTCCGAGAATCATACGAAGCCTCGTCGTCCCACCTGTGGGTGTAAAAATTGTCGGCGTCATAGTCACGGCCATGTTGCCCGTCAAACTTACTGGGCCAGGCCCTGTGTTCATAGTATTTTCCCGTAACCACGCGGAGCTCGTCTGCCACTTCAGGGTATCGCCGTTGATTGAATCCATATTCGTCCACAAAAACATCTTGCCAGTCCGTCGGCAGTTCAAATGTGGTGTTGTCTTCGAACTCAACACTAAACGCAATTGTCCGCCTGGGTTCCCACTCTGACATGCCCTTAGTGTAAAGACCCAAGCCAGACGAGTCCAGCTGCCACCACCGTTACAGATATTGACCTAGTGAATAAAAAATAGTATAAAATTTACGCTACTCGTGTAAGCAATCGCCGCGGCGAAACCCGTGGATGCACCTGGAGGTAACCGACGTGAGGAGAATTCTTCTCGCCATCTTGGGCACGGTCTTCGTGCTCTGTCTAACCAGCACGCCTGTGGCCGCTGACGGCCAGCCCACCCCGCAGTCGTCGTCCAACGAACAGCAAGAATCGTCCGACTCCGAGTCGTCCTCCGAGGACTGCAAAGACGACTCCGCCGAAGAGGAGGTCGATGAAGTCCTGCTGGTATTCGCCGCCTTCTGCTTTGGGTTCGCTGCCGTCATGCTGATCATAGGCCTTACGCTCTAGGTCAACCATCTCAACCCGCACACAGTACGCCGTCTAGGCTCCGCCAATCTGGTTTGAACCAGAGTAGTAGGCTTCATTGCCTCGTCTAGACACCCCCACAGAGACCCTTGCGCCACTTCGTGGTTATTCAAAAGCAAGAGGTCTCTTTTTCGTCATGTGACCGACTTGTTATACTGGCTCTAGCTAAGGAGGGCACCAGTATGACAAGTGCGCAGTACACACTATGGGGTGGAGAAAGTGGCGCAGACCTGCACGCCGAAACACTCAGCCAAGGCTATGCCCTTGTCCCGCACCATGTGCCACCGGAAGCCATAGATGCGTATGCAGAGGCCTATGGTATTTTTACTGACCAGCTACCCGACCCCGAGCCAGAGGCCATGAACGCTATGGTTCTAGACCCCAAGAATCTTGACCGCCTAGACCCGCGCGCCGACAAGGCAGCCCAGTGGCATAAGTACCGCAGCAATGTACCACACCCCGGTAAGCCCAATGGCTACACCAATCGCACCATACAGGTCGACGCCCTCAGCAAAGTACGAGGACTCGACATAGCAGACGACCCCAAGGAGTTTTTTCATTATTCTCCGGGTATGCGCGACGCGCTTGAGGCACGTCACGCAGAATTCGGCTGGGGCCCAATGCCACCCGAGCTATTGGTACTCCTTATGCGCGCCCAAACCCTCCACTACGCCGCCAAGCAAGCCATCACGGGATTTTATCGAGCATTGGAGCTCACTCACCCACACCTATCTGATTTCACCGCACCAGCAGATCTGGATCATAGCCCTGTGAGAGGTGTGTTCTACCACAAAGGCCAGGGAGACGTGTTGGCCGATGGCCACTATGATCGAGGCCTGGGAACACTGCAGCTAGCCGAAAGTCACTTGGGTCTCCGTACCAGAGACCCCCAGACCGGCGAGATGATTATGGTCGAGCGTGACCCCCGTATGGGGATTGCATTTCCTTCTCTCAAATGGCGACAAGCTTCGCCAGACTCCGAACTGCAACCCTTGTGGCATGACGTCATAAATGTAGACACCGCCTGTGAAGGCCGCGAACTACACGGCGGCAATATCGCACGGTGGGCCATCATCTTCTTTACTAACAGCAGAGACCTGGCCGACGCCAAGAACATCAAGTCTCTCACCAGTTCCGAAGTCGCCGCCTAAGAGCCTGTTCAAGTCCTAAGCCGCCTCTAGTACATCAGTCATATCCACCAACTCATCGTGTATGACGCCGTTAGATATGATCACCCCTTTCATCGGCCCCTTCAGGCTGGGCTCGTCGCCGTTCCAGTCAGTCATGCGACCACCTGCTTCTTCCACAATAATCCGGACTGCTGCTATGTCATGAGGACTCGCAAATTCCTGTATGCAGCCAACCATTCTGCCGTTGGCTACCAGGCACGCCTTCTGGACCACACCGGCAGGAAAACTAGCAACCCGGGCGCCGTGCTCTAATAAGGTAGTCACATGCTTGGGCGTCCTCTCTGCTAAGCGCTGCACAGAACTAGTGACCGCCACCCTCCCCATATGCAGGCCGGCCGGCGAAACCCGCAGAAGCTTGTCGTTGCAAAAACTTCCCTCGCCAGGTATGCCCGTATACAGTCTGCCCTGCTCTCCAAAGAAAGGATCGTAGGCAACACCCATGACAGGTTGTCCCTCTTCGGCTAGCCCCAGCGAAAACATAGGCAATGGCAACCCCCACGTATAGCCCTTGGTGCCATCTATAGGATCGCAGTACCACCGCCGAGACTGGCTGGTATCCACAGAGCTGGCCTCTTCGCCAATAACACCGTCGTTGGGAAAAGCCTCGCCAAGCCTTTCAAGAGCGACTTTGTTAATAGTTGTGTCGGCAATGGTCAACGCGCTGCCGTCAGCCTTGGCGGTTTCTTCTTGATCTCCATCAAAATACTGGAGCATGATCACCCCTGCTTCACGAGCAATCTCTGTCGCCACCGCCATTTCATGTCTATAAGTCAGAAATTCTGCCATACGCCAAGTATGCCACCCCGAAAAAATTAGGCAACCACAACCACTATCCCCCAGCCAATTAAATAAAAATACACAACCCCCATCCTGCAGCTAGTTAAATAAAAACAAAATATCCTCGAATTTACTTCGAGGATATTTTGACAGCTTCCAGGAAGAGCAGCCGGAGAAAATGGAGCACATTTTCCCGCGCGACGAGAGACCCGCCCGGGGTCTCTCATTACCTTACATTCCCATCATCCCAGGCATCCCACCACCAGCATCAGGAGTCTCTTTTTCGGGCACATCCACTACCAACGCACCCATAGTCATGCTGGTGCCAGCAATAGATACAGCGTTCAACACAGCCTCTTTGGTTACCCGGGCTGGGTCTACGATGCCAGCAGCCTTTAGGTCAACCAACTTGGTGGGGCTATTAACGTTCACACCCTGGCCGGCCTTGGCAGCCTTGACCTGCGGCAGCCACTCATCGGCGTTCAGGCCAGAGTTACTCAGCAGAATCCTAAAGGGTTGCTCGAGAGCCCGCTTCAGCAGTTCCTTGCCCGCTTTGACAGATTCATCGTCGCCAGTAATCGTGACAGCCGTGGTCAGGTTAACCAGCGTTACACCACCACCGGGCACAATGCCTTCATCCATAGCAGCTTTCACGGCGGCAACAGCGTCGTCTACGCGGAATTTCTTTTCTTCTATCTCGGTCTCGGTAGCGCCACCAACTTTGATGACAGCTACCTTGCCAGACAAAGCGGCCCGGCGCTTGTCTAGGTGCTCTTTGTCGTACTCACTGGTTGCGGCAGCCGCTTGCTGGGCGATCTGTTTGATCCGAGCAGTTACTTCAGCAACCGAACCACCACCTTCGATGATAGTCGTTTCGTCCTTGGTCACAATCACTTTGCGGGCCGAACCCACTACGTCTAGCTCGACGTTTTCGAATGTCATGCCCCGGTCTTCAGTAATTACTTCGGCACCGGTCAGGATAGCAATATCATTCAATATGTCTTTGCGGCGATCACCAAAAGAAGGTGCCTTGATAGCCACGGTATTGAACACGCCCTTCAGCTTGTTCAGTACAAAAGTACCCAGGGCCTCGCCCTCGACGTCTTCGGCAATCAGGACCAATTCTTTTTTGCCCGCCGCAGCCAGCTTTTCCAGCAAGGGGAGAAACTCTTGGATAGAGGTAATCTTTTTGTCAGTGATAACCACGGCGGGTTTATCAGATACGGCTTCCATGCGGGTAGCATCAGTCACCATATAAGCACTGACAAAACCTTTATCAAAAGTAAAGCCTTCGACTACTTCGCTCTCTAGGTCTAGGCCCTGGCCCTCTTCGACAGTAACCACACCTTCTTTACCAACTTTGTCGATAACACCAGCAATCAAGTCGCCAATCTGAGCATCGCCAGCAGAGATAGTAGCCACCTCGGCCACACGCTTTTTGTTGGCCTTGATGTCTTCAGCCATGCCACCCAATTTGGCAATAACTTCCTGAGCAGCAGCTTCTAGCCCCTTGCGTAGCAACATGGGGTTGTGGCCAGCAGCAATCAGCTTGTTGGCTTCGTTCAGGATGTGATAGGTCAACACGGTCACGGTAGTAGTACCGTCACCGGCTACGTCGTTCATCTTGTTAGCAGCTTGCTTGATCAGTTCAGCACCCACCTTGTAGCCCAGCGTTTCGTCGTCGACATCAGCAATGTCCACACCCTTGGCCACTGTGACACCGTCGTGTGTGACCGTAGGGCTGCCGTAGCCCTTGCTGATCACTACATTGCGTCCCTTTGGACCCATAGTGGTCTTTACGGCGTTATATAAAATCTGCGCCCCGCCCAACACCCGCTTGCGGGCGTCTTCGTCATAAAATACCTTCTTTGCCATGTATGTCTCCCCTATTTAACAGTTGCTAGTACGTCTTCTTCTTTGACCAATATGTATTCTTCGGATTCTACCTTTACATCTGTGGTGCTGTAGCTTTTATAAATAATACGATCACCTACTTTTACCTGGGCCACTTGCTTGCCCACAGCCACAACCTTGGCCACTTTAGGCTTTTCCTGGGCGCCGCCAGGTATATACAGACCGCTGGCGGTCTTGGTTTCTGCTGCTTCTGCCTGGGCTACGATGTAATCCGCCAAAGGATTGATATGAACAGCCATTAATTACCTCCATTTTATGGTTTTTCAATCGAGTTGTTAGCACTTGCATGTTGAGAGTGCTAACCGACAAGTAGTATCGTATCCGAAACACAAAATTGGTGTCAAGCCCCGAAAGCTTCATAAATAGTGTGCGGGCTTAGTGGCAAATGCATGAATAAGGCGTTGAGATTATAGAGACTGGAGGGTTGCGGAGCGGGCGGGGTTTGCTGTCAGCCAAGGGCCAACAAACATTCCCCGCCCGGTCCTAGCTAGTTCCTAGAAGGAGCTACGAACATGATCCGAAGTCCAGCCGATCGCCTCCAGGAAGTCGTCCGGGTGCCAGATCAGGCGGTCGGGGTCGATCAGGAGATCGTCATCGTCATCGCTGTCCTCCTTGTCGGAGAACGGGTCGTCGATGTCGAGTCCCAGCTCGTGGGCATCCCAGAACCTGTCGGCCAGGGCGTTGACTGGCTGGTCGGAGGGGTCGATGATGGTGAAACCATCGTCGAAGTCCTCATCGTACCAGTCGGACCAATCACTCCAGGGGTCCTCGGCGGCAAGCGCCTCGAGCTCAGCCTGGTCCGGATCCGGATCGTGACCACTCTTGTAAGGGTCGAAACAGCCCGAAACCAGCAGCAGCTCATCACCGGGGACGAAGCCCGTGGTGACATCGTGATGCCAGGTAGTCAGGTAGTACCGCAGTGCAGCGCGATCCGCGTCAGCCCGACAGATGGCACTGAATGCCCACTGATCGTGGTAACCACCGCTGACGCCTTCACCGTCCGTGAAGTCCCGCAGCAGGTTGCGCCGCGAGTGGTTGGTCCGGTATCTCTGCTGGGCGATTGCCCTATCCGAGTACTTGGTCACTAGAAGGTAGCCCTCCTCTGTACTGTCTCTGAAGATTTGCATGAACAGCCAACGCCTCAGACCTGGGGCGCTCCCTGCTCACACAAATCCATAATCTCAACGAACGATGACTACAGGGGTAGCAATACCCTAAGTATGTAAGTCAATCTACATTATTATATACTATTTTATAAAATAAAGCAATGCCTTAGCTTGCTTCTGCCTCTGGTGGTCGCTGCGATCCAGAATGATCGTGCCGGGCCAGCCAGGCATCGATAATATCTGGCTGTTCATCCGTTGGCAGGTCGTCTTCGGCAATTACAGACAACCCCTCAGTTTCTGCGTAGGTAGAGTTGTCATACCGCTCGCCAGTAGCTGGATCTGCCAGTTCACCACCTCTGTCTTCGTCTTCGTCAAACAGGTTGTTGTAGTGGAGGCCCAGCGTGCTGGTGTCTTCGTCGGTCCGTTGCTCAGAGTCAAAAACAGGCTCTCCTGCGAGCCCGTCGATATCTACCTGATACTGGAATTCTCCGCCACTTCTCACGCAGATATTATACCATGGTTACCACTTTTCGCCGTTGGCTGCCATCCACTCGTCGGCGTCTGTCAGCTGGGTTGGATCAACCGGCTGACCTTGGCTCGCCCGACGAGCTAGACGTCGCTGTGCGCGGAGAAGCGCCGCCTCGGCCAGCTTAGCTTCGTTGACCAATACTGTATTATCGGCAGTTACCTTGATCTCTGTGCCAGCAGCCCGCCACTCTTCTATAGTATCCGTTCGGGTCTGACCCGTTCCTTCGTCAAATCCCTCGGGCTGATCGTGCAGGTTTGTATTATGGAAGCTCGCACTGCCTTCGTGTATATCATCGGTTTCTTGACCAGGGTCTACCAGGCCAGCAGCATGGTCAAAAGCGTATGAGCCAGCTCCGGATTCTTCGTGTCCTAATGTTTCTGTTTGTGACATAACAATACTATTGTAGCATATTGGTTGATTTTTTGCAAGCATAAGCCTCCTCTGGCTTTGCTATAATCACCCCATGGATACGACACTTATAGGCATCCCTTTAGACCTAGGGGCCGAGAACTTAGGGGTAGATAGTGGGCCAGAAGCTTTTCGGCATAATGGCATTGTCGGCAAGCTGACCAAAGCAGGACTGGCTATCACCGATAGCGGCAATGTAGTTATCGCTGACCGCAAAGATTTGCAAGCCGGAAATCCCCACGCCCGCTACCAAGACGAGATTGTCCGGGTATCAGAAGAAACAGCCGCCCTTACCAAGCAAGCCATCCAAAAGAGTCACAAAGTGATCGCCCTTGGAGGTGACCACTCTATCAACCTCGGCGTGGTCTCTGGTGCCTCAGTAGCCCTTGGTGGCAACCTGGGACTCATCTATTTTGACGCTCATGGCGACATGAATACCGAAGAAACTACCCTTTCCGGCAACATTCACGGGATGCACCTGGCATCTCTGTTGGGATTTGGCGGTGATGCGCTCAAAAATGTGGGTGGACCAGCACCAAAGGTCAAAAAAGAGCATTTGCTACACATTGGCGGCTGTGACTTAGACCAGGCAGAAATTGACCTTATTTCCCGCGAAAACCTAAAAGCCTATACCTTATTTGATATATTGACCACAGGCCTATCGCCCCTATTACAACAGATTGACGAACTCGCAGCACGCGTGGACAACATCTGGGTCAGCGTAGACCTAGACGTCATAGACCGCATGTACGCCCCTGGTGCCGGCATGCCCAACCCCAGTGGCCTCACCTACCGCGAAATCGCCACCATCACCGAATACATCGGCAAACACACTAACGTAATTGGCGTAGACGTGGTCGAATACAACCCTTTGCAGGACAAAAAAGCCAAGACGGCCGAACTGGGCATAGAGCTGATTGCCAAACTATTTGGCAAGAATTATAGTTGGTACACCAACTACATGGAACGCAACAAAGTATAAAAAATCCGGTCAGCGACCGGATTTTTATTGGTAACTTATTTTAACTAGCCTCGACGGCCGCCCTGATATGGGCCTTCGGTGACGTCCTGGCCTTGCTCACGCGCCTTGGCTACATTGTCAGCGGTGTCTACCGCGCCGCCGGGGAGCTCTACGAGCTGTTTAGCTACCACGTTACCCAGGGTGTCGGCACGCTCAGCTTCTACTTCTGCTCGTAATTCCGCTAGAGCCTGCTGATCTTCTGGAGTTGTAGCGTCGTGTCCTACTTCATCCAGTTGGCTAAAGACCGGTGCTTGGTCTGGAGCGGGGGCTTGTTCTACCATCTTTCTAGATTCCTGTTTTTTATTTTGTAGAAAACAAACCTATTATAGCAAACTGTTTACGATTTGTCAATTATGTAGGTTGGTCAAAATTGTCTGGCAATGTATCTAGTTCGCCTACTGCGTCTGCCGTGTGCGAAATCAGCCAGCCGGCGAAATCAGCCAATTCATGTGACCGACCCTTCAGACGAGCAGTGGCGTATTCTATAACCTGCAAATCTTCGTCCAACGAATCGCCTGCTGCCCGACGAGCAGCCGCGATCTGGTCATTCTTAGCGTAGACTGCTGCGACACGCTCGTTGTGCCAGGCGACCAGGTCAGCAACGTCAATAGTATTCGCCTCTCCCATAGTGGCCAGTATTTAATACCATTTGTCGCACTACTTCAATCCGGGGTACTATTTTCCGCGCTTAAGCTTTTTCAGGACTTTGCGGGCTTCGGCTACTTCGTCCCACTTGATCTCTATGACCCGATCCCTGTTACGGTCGTCTTGTTGCAGGTGACGCATGTCGGCCGCTTTGGGACCGTTGCGCAAAATGTCTTTTTCGTGGCCCTTGCCCAGCAACATCACGGTGTCGCCCTTTTTGGCACGCTGCAGCGCAAACTGTATGGCTTTGTCCCGGTCGTGGATCAGGAACAGATTTTTATCACGCTTTTTGCCGGCTTTTTCTGCACCAGCGGCGATTTCTTCCATGATCTCCTGGCCATCCATGTCGCGGTCGTCCTCTTCGGTCACAATCACTTCGTCGGCGTATTTGCCAGCAATTTTTCCTTGGGTGGTCCGTTTGGCCTCGTCACGCCGGCCAGCCGAGCCAAAGAGCGCAATTACCTTGCCCTTTACCACTGGTTTCAGGTCTTTGAATAACTTCTCGAAGCTGTCGGGGGTATGAGCGTAGTCCACAATCACGTCAAAATTCTGGCCTTCGTCTATATGCTCCATGCGGCCTTCGACCGTCTTGAGTGCAGCGATACCCTGCTCTATCTGCTTTTTGTCTAGGCCTACAGCCCGGCCCACGGCTACCGTAGCCAAAGAGTTGGACACGTTAAAGCTCCCTGGCAGATGGCAGGTAATGTCGTAGCTCTCGTCGTCGGTCACGGCCGTATAGGTACTGCCGGCAGGTGACAGTTTGACCTTGGTGGCCCGCACATGCCCGTTTTTCAGACCAAAGCCAACGGGGTGCAGTACGTCACTGGCAAAGAACTTGGCGTTGGGGTCGTCGGCGTTGACGATACCGATCCGTAGGCCTTTTCTGTTGCGGTTGGTCTGCTTAAACAACATGCGCTTGGCGTCACGGTAGCGCTCGAAGGTACCGTGATAATCCAGGTGTTCGTGAGTCAGGTTGGTCATAACAGCTACCGTAAAGGGTATACCCCAGACCCGGTGTTGTGCCAACGCATGACTCGTCACCTCTAGCACGATCCATTCAGCCCCTTGGGCTTTCATCTGCTTGATGCGCTTATGCAGCAGTTGCACCGATGGCGTGGTCATGTGGGCCACTTGTGGCTTGATATCGTCCCCTACCCCGTACGCAACGGTTGTCATCAGGCCGGTTTTGTAGCCGGCTTCGGTCAACATTTTGTGAATCATAAAACAGGTGCTGGTCTTGCCATTGGTGCCTGTCACACCAATAACCTTTAATCCTTTGGCCGGGAACCGATTTTTGGTGGTAAACAGCATAGCCTCGCCCTTGTGGCCCAGCGGCTCGATCGATCGGAATACACTGCGTGGAATAACTTTTTTGACAACTGTTCGTGGGTTCATGGGCGTGACTTCCTTACGTTTACCCTTCAGTATAGCCAGCCGTTCGGCCAGCCCAAAGCATAAAGATACATAGTTTTTATTTCATCCAAACGTTGCAGCAAACGGCTCCTATGGGAATCATTTCTTGCAAAGCTTGGAAAGGGGCGAAGAGATAGATGTGCGGTGGAGGGGTCCGGCAGGGACGAGTCGGCTATAAGCCAAATCGCCCTACCGGACCCTTTCCACTACGCCACCTCGCGCACCTTGGCCAGCCAGGCCGGGGCGGGGACGGACGTGCCGTCGGGCATCAGGACCACCTGGGCCAGGACGGCGCGGACGCGACCGATGGCTTTCACCTGGCGGGTCAGGTCGGGGTCGAGCCAGTACAGGTCCGCGAGGATCTCGGCGGCGGTCGGGTCGTCGAACAGCGGGAGCCAGACGGCTTCGGTGTCGATGAGCTCCTGGGCCTCACGCCGGATGGCGTGGACGTAGGCGATCGCCTCCCGCTGGAACGCGAGGGCGTCGGCGTTGGCCGCGAGGACCACGTTGATAGCCTCGATGGCCTGCACCCGAAGGGACAGGACGGGGGTACGCAGGTCCAGCAGGGCCGTGAAGGCGGTGTCCTCGTCGTCGAACAGCGGGAACCAGGTGTCCTCGTCGTCGATGAGCCGCTTGGCCGTCCGGGCGATGCCGTCGGTGTAGGCGGTGACCTCGGCGACGCGCGCGTTGATGTCGTTGATGGCCTTGATCTGCGGACCCGGCCGGCCGATGGCCAGCAGTTCGCGGGCGAGCTCGTAGTCGTAGTCCAGCGTGAGTCGCGCCACGTGCGTCAGCAGCTCCATGGTGTCGCCGTAGCCCTGCAGCAGCCGGTTCAGCTGGACCAGCCGGGTCATGATGGCCTGGGGGACCACGACCTGGTCGGCGTCGCAGTGCTGCAGCACGATGGACATGACGCGGCCCTCGAAGTCGCCGCCGGTGAGCTGATCCAGGATGGACCGTCGCTCGTCGTCGGTGAAGAAGGGGCGCCATTCGTCGCTGGCCAGGACCTGCTCGGCGATGTGCTTCAGGGTGCCGGGGCAACGGACGTTGGTGATGGTGAACATGGGATTGCTCCCCCTTCGGGTCGGGTGTATCGGTAGAATGAAGGACGCGTTCTCTGTCTATCTTAAGAGAAGATGACTACGGTCAACACTGTGGCCGCACACATCTTCTCTTAGATAGTATCTATCTCTTCGCTTATAAAAGGTCGTTCAGGATCTTCTGGTCTCCCAAAACTGAACTGCTACTATATTATCATAAAAGACTTAGATTGTCAATCATACTTTGCACTATCCTTCCCTGTTGAGTGTGATACAGTAGGAGCTAAATGAAAGTTTTGGGCATAGAAACTAGCTTTGACGAGACAGCCGCTTCAGTGGTGCAAGACGGCACCACTCTTTTGTCCAACGCAGTGTTCTCTAGCATGAACCTGCACATCGTATATGGCGGCGTGGTGCCAGAGATAGCTGCTCGCAGCCACATAGAAACAATCATGCCAGTTATCCAACAGGCGCTCGATCAGGCCAAGTGCACATGGGACGATATTGACGCCATTGCCGTTACCTACGGCGCCGGCCTGGGTGGTTCTCTGTTGGTAGGTGTTCTGACTGCCCGCACCCTGGCTATTGCCAAGAATAAGCCCCTGTATGCCTGCAACCACGTAGTGGGTCATATTTTTGTCAATTTCCTGACCAAAACACCCCTGGAAAACTACAAACTGCCAGAGAAGCCACCCGAATTCCCCATGCTGGGCCTCATCGTCTCTGGTGCCCACAGCCAGCTAGCGCTGTGGCGCAGTTATTTTGACTATACCCTGTTGGGCCAGACCCATGATGACGCCATTGGCGAAGCCTTTGATAAGGTCGCCAAAATGCTGGGGCTCCCCTACCCTGGCGGCCCCAGTGTCAGCAAGAAGGCCCTGGAAGGGAACCCCTTTAAGTATCAGTTTCCCAAGGCCAAACTCCAGTCAAAATACGACTTTAGCTTTTCTGGGCCCAAAACAGCCGTTTTGCGCACCGCTCAGGCAGAAATAGGTGAATCCCACCAGTTTCCCTCTACAGGCCTGTCAGAGCGCCTGTCCGAGGCTCAGAAGGCCGATATTGCCGCTAGTTTCCAACGTATCGCCGTAGAGACAGTAGTAGACAAGACAATCCTGGCCGTTGAAGAGTTCCAGCCCAAGAGTGTTGTCATCGGAGGCGGGGTTGCTGCCAGTCCCGAGCTGAGACGACAATTAGCCGAAAGACTCCCCTTCCCTGCCGAATACACCGACCCCAAGCTATGCACCGACAACGGCGCCCTTATCGCTACCCTCGGCTGCTACCAGATACAACAGGGACAACCGCCGGCTGACCCCTATAAACTCGACATAGCCCCCAATCTAAGTATGTAGCGCTTGCTACTCGCCATATTCGGCTACAAACAACACAAATGCGGCAGCATCTAGGGTCAATCCCTCTCGGGGTCGCCAAAAGTCTGAGCCTCAACCACCGTAGAATCGTTCTCTAGCGGAGTTACAATTACCTATTGCGGATTGATCCCCCTGGTCAGCAACTGCTGTCGCATTTCGGCCACTTCATCCGGCTGATCAAAGGCGTCAAACCACTCACCCGACGGGTATCGAATAATGTCGAAAGCCCTCACCTTTTCCCCGTTATCGTATGGCTGCAAACTTGGCATACCGCTAGTGTAAGAAATCCTGAGTCCTTCGGCTAGCCCCCACTACTATGCGACTCGTAGCACTCCTCCGTCCGCGCCCGCAAGAGAATGCACCCCTACCCGCGCCACTTCCTCATAAGCCACCCCCAGAAAGCCTCTAAAGCCAGACGCCCTTACGCCATGCCGCATCGGACTCTCATGATCGGTGGGGTCTTTCGCCTCTCGCAAAACAAGCACATCACCAGGATTCAGAATCAAGCCGCGATACCGGCTTGTGTCGGTGGGGCGCACAAACATGTCTGTCCTCCCCTTCAGATATGCCAAAACGATAAAATCGCGAAATGACGTGCGGTCGGCATGCTCTGGCCATCCTTCGGCCGTAAACTTAAACATAAAGCGATTAGGCTCCCAGCCTGGATACTCTGCCGCTACTGCAATAGAGCCGAGCTCTTGCATGAATATCGTCGTCTGGGGCGGTGCTTGATCCTCTAGCGTGATCGGGTAACCCCAAGCCTGGGTTGCCGGAAAATATCCCTCCCCGGCCAAACTCGTGGGGTCAAAGGCTTGTTGCACACGAGCAAAGCCCTCTACCTGAGACATGTGCATAGCCGCCCCTACCTCGTGTGGCTTTAAAATCATGCATGACAATACATCACGCACTGTTTGGTTTGTCAATATTTACACTTTACCCCGTACTTGTTATGCTTATTGGCGAAAACAAAAACGGTTTAGTGTTAACGGCCTTTGGCTCGTACTTTCGAACAAAATACGAACAATTTGGGACAACGGAGGGCTTTCATATGAAAGTCTTGTGTTGTTTTGTCTTGATTCCACGTGAAAAGGTTCATACACCCGTAACAGGTTAGATATTCTGTGCGAGAAGTGTTATTATGACCCCCAGAATTATGTGTTAATCGGGTTAACTTAGGTATTTCAAAAATGAAGCTGCCATCTGTCTACGAACCAGGCCAGTACGAAGAAGATATCTACACTCTTTGGGAAAAGAGTGGTGCTTTTGAGCCCAAAAACAGAGGCGGGAAGGGCAGTTACAGCATTGTCATGCCACCGCCAAACGCCAACGCCAACCTACACATTGGTTACGAGCTAACAGCCGCCCTCGAGGATATCCCCGTACGGTATCACCGCATGAAAGGGGAGGCAGCCCTGTTACTACCCGGTGCCGACCATGCCGGATTCGAAACCCAGGTGGTATACGAGAAACATCTAGCCAAAGAAGGCAAGAGCCGGTTCGATTTTAGCCGAGAGGATCTGTATCAACAGATCTGGGACTTTGTGGCGCTCAATCGCAGCAATTTCGAGACCCAGCTACGCCGCATGGGTGCCAGTTGCGATTGGTCACGCTACACCTATACCTTGGACGATAAAATCATCAATCGAGCCTACGGCACTTTCAAAAAAATGTGGGACGAAGGGCTCATTTACAGAGGTGAACGCTTGGTTAACTTCTGTACTTTTCATGGCACCGGCTTTGCCGACATAGAGGTAGCCTACAAAGAAGAGAAGAGCCACCTCTGGTACATTGACTACCCTCTGACCGACGGCTCGGGCAAGATCACCGTAGCCACCACTCGACCAGAGACCATGCTGGGTGACGTCGCCGTCGCTGTAAATCCGAAAGATGCACGTTACAAACAATTTGTAGGCAAGACCATCCGCCTACCCCTGACACTTCGCGATATTCCCATCATTGCTGACGACATGGTAGACAAAGCGTTTGGAACAGGGGCGGTCAAGATGACACCAGCCCACGACCCCAACGACTACGAAGTAGCCCAGCGACACGACTTGCCGTTTATTACTGTTATCACCCATGAGGGCACCCTCGGCCATGACGTCCCGCAACCCTACCGCGGCTTGACCGTAGAAGAGGCCAGGAAAGTGGTCGTCAAAGACCTAGACGATTTGGGCGTACTGGCAAAGACCGAAGACTACACCCACAGCGTGGGCCACTGCTACAAGTGCGGCACCATCATTCAACCCCTGTTACGCGAGCAATGGTTTGTCGACATGCAGCCGCTGGCCAAAGAAGCTATCAAGGCTCTGCGCGCCGACAAGATTACCTTCTACCCCGACACCAAGAAAGATCAGCTGATTACTTACCTCAAGGGTTTGCGGGATTGGAACATCTCTCGGCAGATTGCTTGGGGTATCCCTATACCCGCCTTTCAGAGCATCGATAACCCAGACGAGTGGGTGTATGACGAGCGTGTCGAAGAAGAACTAATAGAGGTAGACGGCAAGCGCTATCGTCGCGATCCAGATGTTTTTGACACCTGGTTCAGCAGTAGTAGCTGGCCCTATGCCACCCTGGACTACCCTGATGGCACAGACTTTAAAGATTTTTACCCTCTCAGCCTTATGGAAACCGGTGGCGAGATCTTGTACCCCTGGGTGTCTCGTATGATTATGCTGGGCCTGTATGTGGCCGGGGATGTGCCCTTTGAGGCCGTGTATATCCACGGCTATGTTATGGCCGAGGACGGATCCAAGATGAGCAAGTCCATCGGCAATGTGGTTGACCCCTTACCCGCAATTGATCAGTTTGGCTCAGACGCGCTGCGCATGGGCATCATCGCTGGCCGCAGTGCAGCAGTTAACCGTGGGTATGACCCCCGCAAGGTCGAAGAAGCCCGTAACTTCTGTAACAAGCTGTGGAATGTTGCCCGCTTTATAGAAGACAAAATAGGGGACGACTACCAACAAAAGGGAAGTCCCACCGCCGAAACCCCGGCTGATGCCTGGATACTGCACCGGCTGAGTGACTCTATAAAAACCGTTTCGACACACCTGGACGACTACCGTTTCTCAGAAGCCAGCGAGCACATCTACCATCTGTTGTGGGACGATTTTGCCGACTGGTACATAGAGGCCAGTAAAACCCACCTAAACAAGGGCGTCTTGGCCTATGGCCTCGAGGCTGTCCTGAAGCTAGCCCACCCCTTTGCGCCATTTGTGACCGAGACTATCTGGCAGACCCTAAAGTGGGAAGGAGACAGCATGCTGATCACCAGCAGCTGGCCCACTGCGGTTAAGGCTGATAAATCCCATGCTGCTGCCTTTGAAGAGACTAGGACTATCGTCACCGAGATCCGCGCCATCAAGGCCGCCTTGCGCCTGGGCAATGATCTGACCCTCTTCCATACCGGTGACGACTTTATCATCGAACACGCTGGACTGATCACCTCCTTAGCGCGGCTCAAAGAGGTCAGCCAGGTCAAGGACGGGCAGGGGCTGCACCTGACAGATACCACTCGCAAGGTCTGGCTAAATGTCGACCAAGAGACAGCTAATCGCTATGCGGCCGAGCTTCAGCTGAAAATGACCGAGCAGCAGCAGCTTATCAAGAACCTACAGGGACGACTCAGTAATAAATCATACGTCCAGAATGCTCCGTCCTCTGTAGTGGATCAGACCCGCCAGCAGCTAGAAACCGCCCAGACCGCACTGCAAAAAGTACAGCAAGAATACGACCGCTTCTCGAGATAGAGCTATTGACATTATATTAAAATAATGTTAAAATGTCTTTCATAAGTTCCTTCTGGGATCTTTGGTTGCAACGGAGCAATCCAACGCAACGACCACGAGAGAAAAGGCGGACAGCACCATGACCACGATCACCCTTGATACCGAGGATGCCGTGCGACAGGCTCTGCGCAAGAACAACGGCAAGGTGTTCTACCTCGATGGCACGGCCATCGTAACCGTGTCCCTCATCAGCTACGGCCGCGTCGCCGGGATCAGCCTGGTCTTCTACTACGGCCCACTGGAGTCCGATTCGGTCACCACCAACCTCGAGCAGCTGGCACAGCTGCGCTTCTTCCCCTCCTACTGGAGTGCAGCGCGAGCAGCGATCCGGCCGAACGTCCTCACCACCCTGAAGCGGCTCTGGCCCTTCTCGGCGGACAACTCGGACGAGTCGACGGCCTCCACCACGGTGGCAGCATGAGCACGGTGACCCTGACCCTGAACGACCTCGACGTCATCCCCGACCTGCAAGCCGCCCTCCTGGACGGTACTATCAAAGGGAGCACCTCCGACACCCCCACCACCCTCGTCGTTGTCAGTCCCGACAGCGGTGAGATCGTGGAGTTCCGATTCATCAAGCTGATCGAGAGCGATGATGGCCCCGCCATCCGCGCTCGGCAATTGCCGATCGGCCGACCCGACACCTACACCCTCGCACGCTTCCTGGCCCGCTACGGCACGGTCTACTTGCGTCACACGTGATGTAATGCCGGCGCTAAAAAGCGGCCAAGAACTGCGTGGTGCAGATGCGGCCCATGACAGAGGAAGGGTGGTCCCTAGCGCTGAACCAGTCGGTTCAACCCTATACCACCCTTCCGATGTCACCCCCCGCCTTTTCTCTCACCCCCCTTCATGTTATCCATACCAGCCTACAGACAGGCAACTGTCTTTAGACTCCCTTGGATAACCCTAAGGAGCTGGCTCTAGTGCGTCCCGCACATGCTTGGAACTTTCTTCTGGGCGGTAGTCATCAAACCACAGCACATGCCACCCCATTTTCTCGGCAGCCATCAGATTGGCTCGGGAGTCGTCTATCAGTAGTATTTCCTGGGGTTCGCAGCCGGCCCAATCCTGGGCAATGGCAAATATCTGCTCTTCGGGCTTGATAGTCCCCACCTTAGATGAATCAATAATGGCTTTGTATTCTACCTCTGGCAACAGCTTGCGCTCGAACATCTCGTCTATCAGGCCAGGCATGATATTGCTCAGCAGCCCAATGTTGTACTGAGAGGCTGCCCACTTCACCAGTTCTTGCATCTCTGGAATAGGGTCGATGGCCTGCAGGTAGTACCCCGTCCAGTCTAGATGGGGCAAGCCAATTCTGTCGCCAAAGGCTCGGTTAAACTCTTCCAGGGGCATTTCACCCCGGCAGACTTGGTCGTTGTAGTGCCAAAAGGTGGTCTCTATGATGTCGGCTGCTGTGCCACTCTCTTCGGCCATACGGGTAAAGGCCCGGTGAAAGAAACGCACCAGACAACCATTGATATCGAAATAAACAAAGCGTACACCGCTTTTAGTGCGCTTTTTAGGCACTTCTGAGGCTTGGGGCGTGATTTCCCCCATGAGCTCGGCCAAACCCACTCCTAGCGCCCCTGCGATGCTCTGAATGGTGAATATAGAGGGCGCCTTGATAGCCCCGCGCTCAATCTTTGCAAGGGTAGAGTAGCTGAGGCCGGCCTTCATACACAGCTCCTGCTGTGTTAGCCCGGCTTTTTTACGCGCCTGCTGTAGACTCTTTCCCAAAGCCTGCTCCAGCGCCGGCTGATCTCCCTCGTACATAGCACTATAGTACCTGTTTGGGCGCCCAAAGCCAAGCCTAGACTAGCATTATCCGGCTAGTATCCTGCATTGTATTTAGGCGGGAAAGAAGACGCTGAGCAGCACAATAATAATCATAAAAATAATGATACAGGCGCCTGCTGCTACAACCAGAGAATTTTGTGTGTTGCCACCTGTTTGGCGCTGCATTTTGGAGTAGACCCATGCACCACCCCCCAGGCCAGCGAGGAAAGCTATCATCCCATTCGAAAACATGCCCTCAGTTTCGCACCACTTTGGCCTGCTGTCCAGTAGAACCGAGCGCTCAGGTACAAACTCAGGGAGTTTCTACTACCGAAGTTACGTTAGTTTGAGCTTGGCTGCCATTTCGGCTAGGGCAGGGTGGTCTGGTTCGGTATCCATATCTTGTGGGGCACTATATTCCGTCGAAGTATTGAAGGGCAGCAGCTGTACATGAGCATGGGGTACGTCCACCCCAACAATCTTTTCGCCCACATAGGCCGTTTCTAGCACTTCGCGCAGACGAAACGCAATCTTCTTGGTGGTTTCCATGACTGCTTGATATGTCTTATCTGACAAGTCCCATACAAATTCCACCTGCTCCCTGGGAATCACCAGAGTATGCCCTGGTACGGCTGGGTGAATATCCAGAAAGGCAAGGGTAAGCTCGTCCTCGTACACCTTATGGCAGGGAATTTCGCCTTTGATAATCTTGGTAAATATACTGTCTTCCATAGCTTTATGGTACCGGTGAAGCCTAGGCAAGTAAACAGATGAGGGGAATAATTGACATTTATAATATATTGTGGTAATGTATGTCAGTTCATTGTCCATTTTCGTCCCCAAGTCAGAGAGAGGTCAACATGACCCCCTATCCCCCGGAGTTCAACGTCCCCATCCCCCGCTGGATGCGCATCACCCTGACGGTGGTCGGTGCCTCGGCGTTCATCGCCGCGCTCATCATCGCCTACAAGATGGAAGGCCACGATCCCTCCGGTCTCCTGTCCACCCTCACCCTGGGCATCGTCGGCGTCAACCTGTTCTCCATCGGGATGTACAAGTCCACGGCGGTCCATGCGGTCAAGGCCCGACGCAAGTCGGCAAAGTCCAAGCAGCCTTCCCGGCTGTGGGGCCTCGCCAACGTGGCCGCCGGCCTGTTCCTGGGTTGGTACGCCTTTGACCTGCTCTTCCGCATGATCGACAGCGAGTTCGCCGACCGCCCGGTCGACATGTACTGCGCCCTCGTCCTCATGCTGGTGCTCGGTGCCGGTACCTACGGGTACATCGCACATGGTGCGAAGCGCCTGATGGCCCCCAAGCTGTCGACCCCGGACATGCCCACCACCGTCTGACACGATGAACGACCCTCCCTTACGTGGAGCCCCTGTCTCGCTTCCGAGCGAATCATGAGCACCCGTAGGGGAGGGACGTCGTGTGACGGTTAAGTAGAAAAATTTGGGTCCTACCCATTCCTTTACCCTACCGTCACACGACCCCTCTTATACATTGCACACTCGTAGACTTATTACTCATAAAATTATATAATATACTTATGATCGCCGCAGAGGGGCACAGACCCCCTATTTTTGATTGGGCTCAGGAAGAAAATATGGCTTCTTCCGAGCACCATAGCCCTTCGCGTTTTTTCCGCGCAGCGGGGCGTATTACGGCCTACACCGTCCTCAGCCTGGCAGCAGGGGCGGCGAGTACAGGCGTGGACAGTACCGAGACCGAGTTAGGGCCTCACCGAATCGAAATTAGTGCCTTATATTCGCTTCTTTAGCAGCCCGGAAGGCCTGGCGAGGCTTAGCAGCCGTAACCCTTCTGCCAGCTGTCGCTTGTAATTACGGCATATCCACCACCTCGGCGGCCACCGATGCCATGCAGCTTGGCGCTGCCTATGACAACACACCCCCGAGCCCGCCGTGCTGTACGTGATCCGGCTGGACGAACACAGCAACAAGCCATCGTTCTTCCAAACAATTACCGTCAATCTAGATGGAAGTGTAGGTATCAGTAATCCTACATACATTTTGGACATGCCAACAGGCCCTGAGGTACAATAAGCTTATGAAAAACCTTGGCCGAGGCCTGGCTTCGGCAACCCTCAAGTTCTGTGTTCTCTTTATCGCCATTTTTGTTGCCCTTGGGGTCACCCTGGGCAAGCCCGACCTCCTGAAAAAGACCCTAAAAGACAGTGGCATTTATGCTAATTTCACTGATAGCATCATTGAAGAAGCCCAGAAAAATACCCAAGAAAAGGGCCAAGCAGCAGCGCAAGAAGACATCCCTATTGGCGATGCCGCCGTGCAGCAAGCTATCAAGAAATCTATCACGCCCGAGTTTGCACAGAGCACCGCAGAGCAAATCGTAGACGGCACCTATACCTGGCTAGACGGCAGGGCCGATAAGCCAACCTTTCATATCGACCTAGCACCAGTCAAACAAAACCTGGCCAACAATGTCGGCGACGCCGCCCTCCAGCGGCTGCAAGGCTTGCCAGTGTGTACCACAGCCCAGTTGCGGCAGGTAGACCCCAACAACATCGACCCTTTCAATCTGCCATGTCGACCTCCTGGGATTGATCCTCAAGCAGAAAAGCAAAAGCTCGTCGGCGAAGCTCTTAACAGCGATGACTTCCTAAAAGACAGTACGGTATCTGCCGACAACCTCAAGCAAGAGGGGGAAACAACTAGCCCATTCGAGAAACTGTCTATCATACCAAAAGCCTTCCAGTTTAGTCGCATCGCCCCCTGGGTGCTGGGCGTGCTTGGTCTTCTTGCCGGTGCTGGTGTGGTGTTCTGGGACCGAGACCGCCGTCATGGCCTAAAAGTTTTGGCACGCACCTTCTTGATCGTATCTATCCTGTTACTTATATCGGCCCTTATCACCAAGTTCATTATTGGCCGCACCTCTGCTGATTCTCTGGGCACTACCGCCGCTACCCAAACATCTACCCTGTATATCATCCGAACTCTCGCCAATACCTTTAACAATGTACTGTTCGTCTTTGCTACTGTGTACGGTGTTCTGGGTGTCGGAGGACTAGCTGCCTTGCATTTCACCAAGCCCGCTCGTGCAGCCGAACCAGAAGGTCCCGTACCCCATAAGCCCAAGGATCCTACTGAAAGGCCGGCGCTCGACATCAAAGACGCACCAGACAAAAAATAGCCAGACCGAGGCTAGGCTCGCACTCCTAAAGTTGCAGCCCCAAAGACCACTTTGAGCGGTTCGATAATAACCTGTTTTGGCCCGGCCTCAACCGTGCCAGCGGGCCATGCCATAAAGCCGTGCTCGCGGGCCGTAGCAGCTATTTCGACCACCTCTGATTGTGGTGCGTAAACCGCAAAGCCAGCCCCCATGTTATAGTTGCCGAACATCTCGGCGACATCAACTCCCATATGGTCTCTCATGAAATCAAAGAGGGGAAGGGCGGGTGGCAATTCATGAATACGGTAGGTAAAATCTTCGCGGGCCCGCATAATTTTGCGCCAGCCGTGTCCGGTTATGTTCTCGAGACGCTTGACATCAACCTGGCGATCAAGCAGCTCGTGCACAAAGTCTACGTATAAATGCGTGGGCTTCAGCAGCGTTTCGCCAAAGGTTGTGCCGTCTGGCAGGGCGGTTTCGTAGCCTTCGGGGAGTGCATCGGCCAGTCGACGAGCTGCGCTGATGCCGTTGGCATGAATACCGCTGCTTTCTATTAACACAATGGCGTCGCCCTCTTCCAGCCCGGTACCGGGCACGCAACGTTCCTTCGGGTTGATTTCGCCCAACATATAGCCCGATATTTCTGACGCTCCAGGCACAATGATACCCGGCAGGACAGGCGATTCACCGCCAGCCCAGGTTACTCCTATTTCATTACATACAGCCGCGCAGCCGGCGTTAAATGCCGTAGCACGTCGTTCATTAGCAAACCAGGACGACTCACCGGCAGCTATATGTGCCCAGTATAACTGGGGTGTAGCGCCACTCGCGACAAGGTCATTGGCTATCATGGCCAGGCTGTCTTGGGCTATGGCACCATAGAAGGACTCGTTTTCTGGATGCAACTCATCAAAACTATCGGCTATAAGATTCTTTGTGCCCAGCCCCTCCATGACTCCTGCGCGGAGCTTGTCGCCCTCGTCCCATACAAATGATGATTCACCACGGCTCGCCGGTAGCTCTGCGTAGCCATATCTTTCTAGGTTGTGAGCGGTGGAGGCAGCCGCCCCTGTTGCATCAACCTTGAAGGGATCTATTTTTTCATAATCTACTAATTGATCGTATGTTTCAGCCATAAGCATTATTCTTAGGCAGATGAATTAATTTGGCAAGCGGGAGAGGGGTTATTGGCTAAAGCCAATACAACCTACAAAGCAAAAGATCCCAAAAGGGATCTTTTGCTTTGGCGGAGAGAGAGGGATTCGAACCCTCGGTACGTTGCCGCACACTGCTTTTCGAGAGCAGCACCTTCAACCACTCGGTCACCTCTCCGTACTTAGTAAGTGTAGTACATCCCCAAAGAAAAAGCCGGTCCAAGGACCGACTCTTTTTTTGGTACACCCGGCAGGATAAGGCGCACGCCTGCTCCCGTGCTCGGAGCAAGCTCCTGCGCGCGGGCTTGGCGACGACCCTACGACCTTGCGCCAGCTAAAGCTGTCGCGGTCGTAGGACCAAAGCGTATCGCACAAACCAAAAAGAAAACCCCTTCTTTCGAAGGGGCTCTCTTTTTGGTACACCCGGCAGGATTTGAACCTACGACCTCCTGTACCGCAAACAGACGCTCTATCCAGCTGAGCTACGGGTGCGAATGAGAAGAGTGAGCACTCGCCATGCAATGCATACGGGTGCATGGCTCCTCTTCTGCCATTGCTTAATTTGGCCAATGCCAGGCTACAGAACAGAAGGGATTTTAGCATATTTAACAGAGAAAATCTAGGGGTAGAGCCTAGAACCCCGCCTAGAAGCGGATCTGACGCATGAAGTTTTCTATCATGCCCAACTGACGATCTTCATGAGGCAAATAGGCACCGATGGTCAGTACAATCTTGTCTTCGTCTTGAGGTTCGTAATAGATAGCCAGCGGCATACCAAAACGCTGCATGGGCATGAGCAAGATAGAGCGCACCGCGCCCTCCTGTATAACCGAAAAAGTCCTGAACCGACCGTAGGCGTACAGCTTTGGCCCAACGTGCACACCAGTACTATCAACCGCATACTCCAGAACTCGTGGTGGACGGGCCGCAAATATACCAAATATAACTCCGACCATTCCCACCACTGCACACGATACGAGCTCGCGCGTGATCAAAAAGGTCAACAGAATCACAACACCAATGCCTAGTGCAAGCAGAGCATACCAGCTAAGACCCTTGCCGTGGGCGATGTACTCAGATGCAGTCCACTTCACCGTACCCGTAACGGGGGCCGCCTGTGAAGCGCTACCAACAGGACCCTCTGCCTGGAACTGCCAAGAAGCCTCGGCAGGCACAGAAGGAGCGGGTGGCTCCGGTGGTGGCTCAATAGGCTGCGCTGGAGGAGGGGGTGGAGGTGGAGCAGGCTGCTCCGAGGGTGGCTCCGGTGGGGCGGGCGTTTGTCCGCCGGGTGTTATTGTCTCTCCCGGTTGCATAAGCGTATTGTACAGAATGCAACACAGCCTTTCTAGTGCAAAGTCTGGACTTTCCCAAACACTTCGTATGAAACAATGGCGCCCAGAGAGGTACTTTGGTATAATCTACATCTGTTCTAGCTTATCAGCCAACTGCTGAACAGGCGTCGATATTTGTGGCTTTCAATTACTGGGCCATGTAAGGAGAGGTACCCAAGTGGCTGAAGGGGACGGTTTGCTAAATCGTTAGGGGGGCGAGAGCTCCCGCGAGGGTTCGAATCCCTCTCTCTCCGCCATAATTACATTAACAACTTGCACTCGTCGCGAGGCCGAATAGACCTTCGGGAGTCTAAGACATTCTTTTATCAGATATTCTTGGCCATCATTTTTTAAGATGTATAACCAATCATAGGCATTTACTTTGGTTTTTTTGATCACATATCCTGTGGAGTTCGAGTGAATACGCCTTAACTCCACTTCAATCCCGCCACTATAGCGAACCTGAACGCGATGAATGCCATTGTTGTCATCGACCAGAATATCATAGGCCGCAGACTCGGTTATTGGTAGAGCTATATCGTAGCCCATTTTAGTGAATGTCGCGATTGCCTGGGCAACTCTGTGTCGTCCGCACGAACAGCAATATATACGACGGTATGGCATACCGCACAAAGATTCGGAGAGGTGTCCGAGTGGCTTAAGGAAACAGTCTTGAAAACTGTCGTACCGGCAACGGTACCGTGGGTTCGAATCCCACCCTCTCCGCCAGAAGTAAATAGCTCATTCTTTAGAGAATGAGCTATTTACTTCTCTGGAAACGAGACCCTGCTCAGAGTACGGTTTTGTAGCTCTAGCGCTTCTGAGCAAAAACCACTGCATCCACTCGCTGGGCACCTGCAGAACGTAACTGCGCTGCTGCCGCCTCCAGGGTAGCTCCGGTAGTCACCAGATCGTCTACCAACAATACTTTTGTCTTGGGCACCCGCGTACCTACGCAGACAAAGGCATGTTTCATTTGCTCAAGCCGTACGGAACGCTTGGCGCCAACCTGACGCGTCTGCGTCACCCGCCGCAGCAGCGGACGGTAGGGCAGGGCTAGCTGGGCCGCCAATTCTTGAGCTACCAGCTGAGCATGATCATACCCACGCTGGCGGACTCGGCGGGAAGCCGTAGGCACATGCGTCACAATAGTACCTGGCCGTATAAAGGGCAGCGCCTGTCCCATCAACCGTGCCACTGGCCCTGCGGCAGCTTGCTTGCGTCCAAACTTGTATACATAAATAAGCGCCTTGGCAGCCGCGTCGTAGTCGGTGCGCACCCAGACATGGCCAATACGCGACTTCCGGCGACAGGCAACACATACTTTGCCGTCTGCACTATAGACCATACAGTTGTAACAGCGGGCAGGTACAGGCACCACATAATCTACCAAACACCAGTCGCACAATACTGCGCCCTCACTACCACACGCCACACAAATATGCGGTGCCACCGAAGCAATCAAGCGCTCCATAATAAACATAACCTTCGCAGTATGACAAAAAGGTGTATGCTGGAGGAGTGTTCGTTGTTGTAATTACTGTTGTAAATAATCGTAGAGTCGGTTGCACCCCTATTAGCCTCTGAGCTATACTGATGAGTAACAAAAATTGCAAATTGTCCAAGATAACAATACGTGGAGGGTAACACTATATGGCGCGAAGAAGCCGTGATGAAGATCTGCTGATGGAAGACGAGCTAACTGCCGCATTCCTTGGCGAAGACGACATGCCGATGCCAGCCGATGACCAGCCGGCCACACAGCAGGCAGCCGCACCCACAGACGACTGGGACGAAGAAGACGCCGTACCGGGACAACTGGCGGTTGATGTATACGAAACCAAAGAAAAGCTTGTAGTAAAGGCCCGCACGGCAGGCGTTAACAAGCACGATCTAGACGTTAGTATCGCTGACAACACGCTGAGTATTCGTGGCACCTTATCAGCTGGTACCGAGGACGATGTAGAGAACTACTTTGTGCAAGAGTGCTACTGGGGCGAATTTTCACGCAGCCTCGCACTTCCTGTGCCCGTTAAAGAAGACGAGATAGAAGCCGTCCTAAAGGATGGTGTCCTCACGGTCTCGTTCACAAAAGTAAAACAAGACACGGTCAAAAAGATCCAAGTCCTATAAAGTACCGAAAGAAAAACAGTATAGATTATAACCACCCGCCAAGCGGGTGATTATTTTTTTGTAACCAAAAACACTCCCGGAAGGGGAGTGTTTTTGCGCGAACAGTATGTGCTTTTTTAAGCGCCGGTGGCTGCTGCACCCGTGGCACGGGCCAAGACAAATCGGACAATGATCTGTGCTAGCGCGACAATAATCAAGCCGACAACAGCAAAGAGAATGGTGTTTTTGGCTCCAGTAACGTTACTGGAGTCACCACCTGACGTAATGTAGCGGAAACCGCCAATGATGATCATGACGACCGCGACCACACCAACCACAACCGAGAAGATGTTAATGACAGTTGCAATAATACTGTTTACGCTTTCTCCGGCCTCACCTACTGCCGTATCGTCACAGCTAGCCGATGCGTCTACCTTCAGGGCGTCGGCGCCGCCACACAAGTTACCAGTGATGCTTGGCTGGTCACCCTCGATGCCACCGCTTGGGTCAGCAGCTTGAGCGAGAACTGCGGCAGGTGCCATAACAGGAGCAAGCAGCAGGCCTAAAACGCTGACTTTTAAGAATACATTCTTTAATTTTTTGATCATTCTTTGGACCTTTCTTATATGCCTTTACTTATACCATAACTGTTTTAGATGTATCAAGGACAACATTCGCCCTACGGCGTCGGATCGGCCGTCCCAGTGGCACGGGCCAGCACAAACCTCACGATTATTTGAGCCAGAGCTACGATGATCAAGCCAACAATAGCATAAATGATAGTATTTTTGGCAGAAGCAGTACTGCTAGAATCACCGCCAGAGATAACATAGCGGAAACCACCAATTAGAATCATGATCACAGCCACGACCCCCACCACAGCACTTAGTATATTGACCACCGTAGCAATAACGCCATTTACCCGACCACCCTCCTCCTCAGTACAACCAGTGGAGCCTGAAGCAATCTGGATACCCGAACAGACATCATCTGCAGACTGTGCATGCAGCGTAGTGGGCAGCATAGCGGCAAAGAGCAGGGCAACGCCCATCACCACTAGGTTTAATTTTTTAAGTCTCAGAAAACGCAACATACTAGCTCCTATCTTACTCTAAGTAATACAAATGTGATTATGCCCTGAGAAACCAGGGACACCACCAGCCCGACAACCGCATACATAATGGTGTTCTTGGCGCTGGCGATACTGGTTGTATCACCGGCTGCCAACACATACTTGAAACCGCCAATAATAATCACAATGACCGATGCGATACCTACCAAGATAGACATTATACGGGCAACCTTGGTCAAGATACCGTCAGCACCATAGATAGAGTTGCCCTCTACGGCTTGGTCTGCCTCGTTGTCCTTACATAGCGTGGGTGCTTCATCTCCAGTTGGCACCCCTTCAGCCGAACAAGTGCCTTCAATGGAATTAAACTGAGCATGAGCAGTCATAGCAGGCACCAAGATAAGGATCAGAAGACTCAGTCCAGCAATAAGTTTTTTCAGTTTGTGCTTCATCTTATACGGCTCACCACAAAACTTATAATGCTAAAGGCAAAGATGATAATAATCAGACCTATGAGGGCATCGATAATAGTGTTCTTGGCCTTATTGATGCTCTGGGGGTTACCCTGGGAAATAACGTACTGAAAGGCGCCGTAGCCTAGTATCACCAAAGCTGCGCCACCGGCTATTCCAAACACAATCCTGAGGCCAGTCTGAAAGGTCGTATTGGTAAGATCCCCTTGGGGCAGGCCATTCACATCAGTGGCGTCCAATTGCGCAAGCAGCAAGAAGGCATGGTGCATCATGTCGCCAAGTTCCTTCCTATCAGATTAACAATTGCAGTGGCTAGCATAGTAATAGCCAGACCAATCAACGCGTTAATGATAGTTGTTCGGGCATTCTTGGCTTTCTCTGGTTCTCCAGAAGAGGTCAGGTACAGAAAGCCACCGTAGACCACAAACACCACAGCTACAATACCGCCCACATACAGGACAATCTCGAATATCGCGAGTAGCACCTTGCCAACATCGTCAGGCACAATGAAGATCGGCGTACATTTATCCTGCAGTGTCTCACTATCCAAATATTTATACCAGGTAGGGACAATACTAATACCCTGGGCCTCGCATGGTGCTGCGAAGCGCTGCAATACAGAAGGGATAAGATGCAACATCTAGAATAGCCCTCCCGGTACCAACCACTGCAAGAATGCAAAGACAAACAGATATATTACCAAAGCCATTATGGCATCGCGAATACGATTCTTGGCTGCTGCCGTCTGCTGGGGATTGTCTTTTGAAGAAGCATATTGCACGCCGCCAACCGCAACCATAATAACTACCACTACACCAACAATCCCTGACAAGACATTAATAAAGAGCTGCAGGTAAGACACAATGCCGCACTGATTGGGGGCCAATCCCTCGCGACAGCCACATTGCTCACGGTAGTCGTCATAGCCAGTAAAGTTTCCCTCGTCATCACGGTTACCATCTGTGAGTCCAGACGTTCGGCACTCTTCGGCCGTAGCCTGAGCCGTAGCCACTTGCGGCGTCAACACAGTCAGGGCGCTCATAAAAAGACTGGTCAGAACCAAGACAAGAAGGAGAGGGGATAAAACCGAGCGTTTGTATTTTTGCATGGTCATTTTTTACAACTATACCCTTGGTGGATCCAAACCGCAAGACCTTGGGATGTAGGCGTTGTCATTTTGTAGTCCCGCAGGGGATGGATGTGATACTATGAGCAAGAATATGCGTAAGCGCCGTAGTCTCACCATAGGATTTTTCGTTGCCCTCATTGTGGTCCAGGCTATCTCTACACTTTTTTTGTTTGTAGGACAAGCACACGCCCAAACAATCACTGCCGCGGACCAAGACTTGCGGCACAGGCAACTACACACTTTTGCGCAGTGTTTAACGCAAGACATCATAGACGAAGATGATGATATTAGTGACTTCGGCGACCTATTTGATAATAACGAGGACGAACGCAATGTCATCGTAGTGGGTCGCGATCGCGAGCACACCGATGGCGTTATGACATGCGCTACCGTTATCCGCCAGGGGCTTGAAGCATTCGAGCCAGGCGCCGGCAACTACGAGCGATGGCTCATAGAAGAACTGACAGGCGAGAACTTTGACGAAGACGGCGGGGACCTGCCGCACGACAACATCAACGAGAATCGCCAACGACTCTACGACCGCATCAAGGCGATGGAACATAGCATGGGGTCACCCTCTGATGCCTTGCGACAAGAGCGATACTTTCCACTTGTTGATATCTGCTACGAGAGAGAAGACCTGTCCGGTGGAGATCCCCCACGCACCATAGATAGAGAAAGAGACTTTGTTGTAGATGGGGTGGGGGCTTATTATTTCCGAGATGATCTGGATGATGACTCCATAAACTTCTTAGACCAAGATGGGATTGGCAACTCAGTTGATCTTGGTGATATCGAGCTGGGATTTTTGTCGCAAGCCGGTCCACCAGGGAGCTTCCAGCAATGGAATCCGTGGGAGAGCGACTTTTATCCTATTGGTTCTGATGTTCCGCGAGAGACCGAAGGGTACTTGCAGGATGCCATTGTGTCCTGTCACTTTGTATTCAACAACTGGGAGCTTATCTTTGAAGGTGCCCAGCTGGTAGACGGCGAGGTTGTAAATAGTGCAGGCACCCCTATAGGTGCAACCACTCCGGATGTAGCAGACGCAGAGGATCAATCCTGCGAGACAGAAGGTGCCGAACTCAGCTGGCTGTTGTGCCCTATACTATTTGCCCTTGATAAATTTATTGGCGGCCTCGATGAAGCTATCCAAAACATGCTGATCATACCTAATAGTTATGTGGAGAATCCGGAGCTCCGCCAAGCGTGGGGCAGCCTACGCAATATCGCCTATATCGTGCTGGTACCTATTATGTTAGTTATGGTTATCGGTACGGCATTGGGCTTTGAGTTCTTTAGTGCCTATACCGTCAAACGAGCACTGCCGCGACTGATAGCGGCAACATTATTCATAGCCTTATCGTGGCAGCTCATGACCTTCCTGGTCATCATGGTCAACAATATTGGTGTGGGCCTTGGCGGCATCATAGCCGCACCGTTCGGGGGTATCGATAACATTACCCTGGCGTCTATTATGTCTCCTACCGATGGCGAAAGTGCGGCCTTTACGACAGGAGCTGTCTTCGGCGGGCTCCTGACATTGCCATTGCTGCTGGCAAATATTCCAGTGATGCTGAGCCTGGCTTTCACAACTGCGCTGGGCCTGGCAATTGGTTTCTTGCTGCTGTCATTCAGGCAGTTGTTGGTCATGGCACTGCTGCTGCTAGCACCGCTTGCTATATTGGCGTGGATTTTCCCAGGCAACGACAAGCTATGGAAGCTGTGGTGGGGCACATTCTCTAAGCTACTATTATTATTCCCGCTTATTTCTATATTGATTGCTTCTGGTCGCGCGCTGGCTCAAGTTACGTCTGATTCAGAAGGGAGCATAGTCGGGACCGTTATCAAGATTATTGCCTATGTCGGGCCCTATTTTATGATTCCGGCCATGTTCAAGTTTGCGGGTGGTCTCTTCGCTACTGTTGCCGGCATAACCAATGACAAAAGCCGCGGCATCTTTGACAAGGCAAAAGAAAAGCGCCAAGCCAAAGTGGCTGACAACATGGCCAAATGGAAAACCGGCAGTCTGGCAAACGGCGGCAGGGCAGGTGCGCTAAGTAACCGGCTGGGCGCCAACCTAGGCACCGGTATGGCTGGTATGTACGGCCTACGGCGCGGTGTCGCCAACCAGCGAATGGACCAAATGAAAGAAGAGCGCGCCCTGAACGAGGTCATGCGTAGTTCTGCATGGCAGCCCATCAGCCAGAACGATGACGCCCAGCGTGCTGCTACCTATGATACCGAGCGGCAGGCACGACAAGGCCTGAGGGGTGCACTAGCAGTCACGCGGGACAGACGGGATGCCAATGGCAGGATTATGAGAAATGCCGAAGGTGAGGCTCTACAAGAAGCTGACGAAGCAGCGACTACCCAGCGGGTTGAAGACGCTATCAACTCTTACAAGGCCACCGGCTACAAGTTTGGAGACCGCTCCGCACAGATCGCCGCTGCCAGGCAATTATCAACCACCGGTACAGGATATAACGACCTCGATGATCAGGCTGAAGTTCTGGCACGTGTAGCCCACGGCAGCTACGGCACCGCCAGCTCACTGGCTGGTTTTGTGAACTTCGAGAACAAGCGTGCCGGGCGCAGCGAGCTGGCACCTGGATTCGCTGGCACAAGAGACTCTGTGGTTGCAGCCGGTGGAATACGTGGAGCCGCGCCACTTACAGCCGGTCAGCGGCAAGACCTTGAGCTGGCAGCATCGCAGTCTGTCGATATTGTATCGAGCCTCCGTGGTAAAACACCGCAGGTCAGGAACAATGCGCAAAACTTGCAAGGCGCCTTGGAGGACGGAGTCCATGACCTGGCCGAGCTTGAGGATCAGATAAATGGCGGTCAGCTGCAGGGCCAGCAGCTTCAGGTCGCACAGCAAGCTCGCGTACAGGTGCAGACCAGGATCAGGCAGGTTATGGGTCAGATTAACCAGTACGAGAGCAACAGATCCTACGCTGCGCCAGCAAACCAGACAGTGGTTGACGAGCTGGTTGCAAACACCTCTCAGACCCGCGGCCGGGCTCTAGAACTTCTTACAGGCGAGACAGTGGCTTACGATGCGGCCACCCGGGAGCCCACGATCGTACACAACCAAGGCATACAACCCGGGCAGGCGGTTGCGCTTGGGCAGGCTGGTCAAGCGGTTGCCACGCCAATGGACCGAGGCCAAATGTCACCGCAAGCGAGAGCTCAACTGGCGGACATCGACCGACGAAGCGCTACACCCCAGCGGGCCAACAATCCAAACATGATGCGTGACGAGCCAGCACCACCCGCCCACAATAACGACGACTAACTTGTACTGAACTACTTGCTTTTTTGTCACAAATATGCTAATGTTAGGACATGAGTGAACGCGGCGGCCCCGAGGGCCCACCCGACCCAAAAACAATGCCCGATCGTCCCGAGGATACCAGGGGCTTATACATCGGTACTACCGGTGTTGAAGAGTTCGACCACGTAGATACCCCAACCCGCCTTGAGAATCTAGCGGACCCTATGGATACTGTCGACGCACCTGATGCAACGCCACTAGACGCCGCACCAACACCCCAAAGCCCCGAGAGGTCTAGAGGGGAAGCTTTCATGGGTGCCGTAGGTGCCATTGCCACGAACGCATACCTGGGAAGCCGTCTGGCTACCCAAACCACGCGTGAGACGGCAGGAAGGTTTGCAGGCCACGCAAAGCGCTATGCAGACGTAGGCGCCAATTTTGCACAGGAACAAGCCAGACAGGCAAAGGAGAAGGCTAAACAGACAAAAGAAAATGTGCAAACGCGGGCGAAAGATCGCGCCCAGCGCCGTTATGAAAAAGACTTTAAGGACCAGGTTGGTAATCTTGCCGACAAGCGATTGGCTGCGGCCAAAGAAGCTAAATTGGTCCGAGATCGAGCCAGCGCAGCCCATCATATGGGTGCCTTAGTGGGCCACACCCTACTTGTTGAACCTACCGAAGGCCGCATCCTCAGTCTGGCATCAAAATTTGGACTTGCTCCCACAGAACAAGAGCGTCGTCAGGCCGTAATAGCTAAATACCAAGCAGACCTAGACGCCGCACCAGGCGCACCTAACCCTCAATTGCTTAGCAGTTCGGTGAATGCTGCTGTCGAAGCACTCAAAAACGGCGACACCGCTGAATACGATAAGCAGATGAAGCTATTCGAACGTGACATAGCCTACAACAAGAATGTCGCCTATACCCTGGATGATAAAAGTGAGAAGTTTGCCCGTGAACGGGCAGCTCAGTTCATAGGACAGGAAAAAGCTCGCCAGGCAGCCGTAGCCGAAGCAGCCGCCACCCTCAAAGCCCAGGAAGCAGCCAAACAAAGGGAAATAGAGGCAAAAGTCGAGGCTCGTAAAGCCCAAATCGCAGGCTGGGAAGACCCTGCGAACGTATTAGACCTGAAGAAAGCCATCGAGGAAGAGATAAGGGAAAATCACCCAGGCCTAAGCCTCAACAAGCATACAACTCGCCGCATGACAGCCGAAGAGCAAGCACTGCATGATAAGGTACATCAGGAAGTTGCCGACAAATACCTCCAAGAATACTTTAGCCGATCAACAGAAGAACTAGATAACGACCTCGGCCGGCACACCCGAGCAGTCATTCCCCCAAACACCCAGCTAGCAGTCACACGCCTGCTTAATATGTCCATGACCGACCTCAAGCAAGAGGCCGCCAGAAAAGATAAAGCTCCGGTTGTTATCGAGACACAGAAAAGGGTCAACGGAAAACTCGTCACAGAGAAAAAGACCATGCCCGTCAAAGGCCCGGCTATCCACCGTGGTGTTCTACTAGACCCGGAACAGCCGGCAGCAATAACCAGACCCGCACCACCAGAGTCACCTACGCCCCCCAACGCACCAGACCAGTTGGCTGATGTTATCCCCATAACGCGTAATGGCAATGAGCGTCGCTATAGACAAGCGAGCGTCGGTATGGCGATAGGCGATACCATTCAATGGAACCAGGGTCGGGTTAACGCCCTACAGCGAGAACGACAACAAGCAGCCCGTGCCAGCTTAGAAGATCGCCGAGAAAACGAAGCACGTATGCGCCGTAACGAGGGACCCACACAGCGTAACCGAGAGCGTAGAGCACGTGGTGAGCCAGAAGGAAATATGGAAGATCTAGAAGAACTGATTCCACACCCTGACCTCGTCACAGCCGATGTCACGAGACGAAATGTCGCAGAGAGAAGGAGAAACAACAGGTCGCCCAATCCACGGGTAGCAACACCCCCACAGACAACGGGCCGAGCAGCAGGATACAGGAGACCTGACCCTAGACGATATACTCGTCGAAGCACTGGCCGAGCCGCCTAGTTCCCAGTAGTAGCTTACCTCGTCAAGCATAAGACCCCCCAAGCTTTCCATGCCTTACTCGGCTAGATCGTAACGTACTACCATTCGCGCTAAACTCTCATTTATTGCGTCTCTGCTGGGACAAACATCGCCATACTGACTACTTGGGGGATAAACAATGCCGTAATGACTGCTGGGGCAAAAATCGCCCTTACGGCCATATCTATCGTTTCCCAGGTATAATGGGAGCGGGCTTGCATCTATCTCGAATACGGAACCCCTCGCCCTCATCCCTTCACTGGTGGTACCAAGGACTAAGTCGCCGTCTTCCAGCAGGACAGCATGATGATAGCTTACAAAAGTTTGAACCGTATCATAGTAGGGTACCTCCCTGTAGTTGGGCGATCTTGCCACAGACCAGCCGCGTGCTGCAAGCACTGCCACTGTTCCGATGCCTATTCTGCGACGTCTCGTTGTATGAAATTCAAAATTTGGTTCAAGCCCTCGGCTTACCATAGCTTGTGCCACTTCACCTGCTGTTTCGCGTGTCTTCGAATTCTCCGCCTCTTCAGCAGCCCCACGAAGATCTGCCGCTCTGACTGCCGCTTCAAATAATTGATTGCTTTCTGCGTCTATAACTCCACGAAGCTCATCTACTTGTTTAATCTGTCCAATCTGATCCCTAATATGCTCAAACGCCATAACACCTCCTTGATTTCACGCAAATCTATCATGACCCCAATCACGAATTAGCCCCAACAAATAAAGCACGCTACACTTTCTCCTGTTAATCGACTAAAACAAACAAGGAGAAAAGCATGCGTGCTCTACAAAAACAGCATATCGTAGATGTTTTTGTTTGGGTAGACGATAG